>CALCBQ010000073.1 GCA_937897215.1 uncultured Clostridia bacterium
AGGGAGCGGACGGGCGATTCGTGAATCGCCCCTACTATAATCGCAACGCAGTTCCAACACTTTGCGCTTTGCATTCTGTTCGACAAACTCCAATTTATCATACAAAAAAAGAGCCTACTCAAACGAGTAAGCTCTTAAAACTTTATCATATTAAAATTAATATGCAATTGTCCACCATTCTTCGAAACCAAGACCTACTGAATATTTGCCATCAACATAGAGATACAGTGGAAGGTCGAAATAGTATTCAACAAGGTTACCTGTTGATTTTTCAATCTTTGCTTCAGCAGTTGTAGCGTGGTAATCACAATCAAAGGTCAAACCAGTTAAGCCATATTGTTTGAGTGGCTCTTCTATTGACTCTTTTGTAAGAACTGATGCAACTGCACCAACTTTTTCACCTGCTTTTGGATTTTTTGTACCCTTAACAACAACAGTGATTACATAATAGTCGCCTTCTTCTTTGCACTCAATGCTCTTAACATCATCTTTTGTAAGACCGCAAGTAGCACCTGATGGTGGGAAGTTAGCCGCAATGTCTGCACCTGTATATGTAACATTTGTTTCTTCCTCTTTAAGAAGCGAGCCCATGAGAGCTTTGCCTATTCCTTCTATAAGAGAATTTCCGCCAGCATCAACGTGTTCATCATAGTTGTATGCATTCTTCTTAAGCTGAGTTGCTGATTTAGCATTTGTCTTAACGCCATTGAATGCTTTTACAAACAAATCGAACTGCATTGTTTTTGATGTCATAATAGTAGCAGCTGTATCGCCCTGTTGATTATCAGTATTTGAATCAGTTGATGGTGTATTACTGTCTGTTGATGGTGTATTTGAATCGTTCCAATCAACATTTGTGTCGGTATCTGTCGGTGTTTGTGCATTTACATTAGTAGCAGGTTTCTGAACCATAGTTGAAAGACCAATTCTTGTATATGCAACTATTGATGCACTGTAAACTACTGCAATAGCAACGCAGATAGCGATTGTGCCAAGAAAGAATTTTGTAAATCTCTTTCTCTTTTCAGCTTTCTTTTCTACTTTAGCCTTGTACTGTTCGGGAGTAAGCTGTTTTTTAGCCATTTTATGAAACCCCTTTCAAAAATTAAACCTTTACCACATTACTTTACAACAAAACGGGTAAAATGTCAATATCATTCTTGATTTTTCCTTGTTGTAATAATTCTTTTTTTGTGCTATCATATTATAAAAGCGTGGTGAATAAAGTGGCAAAGAAAAGAAGCAAATCAAGTAAGTCAAAAAAAGTTCAGCAGAAAAGAAATGCCATTATATGCTCGATTATAACCATTTTTGTAGTGTTTGTAGTCGTTTATGTTCTTGCGCACCACTATGCAAAAGAGGATACACCCACATACGAGCCAATTAAATCCACAACCACCACAACTACTACGACTACCACTACAACTACCACCACGACCACAACTACGGCAACTACTACAATCACACAAAAGCAAGACACAGGGTCGTTTTATGATAACGTCACTTACCGCTCACCTACGGCAAAATCTGCCGATATCTTCAAGCACGGCAGAAATCTGATGTTATTGAATAATGATTACGAACTGCCTGAGGATTTTAAGTGGGATTTAGTATATTGGGAAAACGGTAAAAGCGTTGATGCATTAAGCCTTAATTCTGCGAAATATGATTCCGTTGACGCAGTTGACCGTGCCGCTTACAAGCCACTTAAAGATATGTTTGCAGCGGCGGAAAAAGACGGTGTTCCGTTAGAATTGGTTTCCGCATACAGAAGCATTAGCTTACAGGACAGACTTTTTACACGTTCCGTTAATTCGCATATAAATCAAGGCTATTCAAAAGAAGAAGCCGTTAAAAAAGCAAATTATTCACGAACCTTTGCAGGTACAAGTGAGCATAACACTGGTCTTGGATTTGACATTCTTCAAAAAGGAAGTTACTACCTTACACAACAATTTGAAAATACCGAGCAATTCAAGTGGCTTATGGAAAACGCAGAGGATTACGGATTCATACTTCGTTATCGAAAGGATAAAATTACTATTACGGGAATCATGTACGAGCCATGGCATTTCAGATATGTAGGCATTGAACATGCTAAAAAAATCAATGAATTGGGTTATTGTTTAGAGGAATATATTGAATATTTAGAGGCGTAAAAATGAAAGAATTTAAGAAAAAAGCATTCAGTTGGAAAGTAGTATTTAAAATTATAGGTCATTTGTTATTCGTAATGAATCCTAAAATTATGTACTATAACCATCTTGACAAAAAAGGTATGCACGAAAAGCGTGATGCGTTTGCTTTCAAAGCAGTAAAAAAATGGGCAAATTTTGTTGTACGCACTGCAAAATTGAATATTACTGTTGAGGGACTCGAAAAAATTCCTACTGACAGACCTGTTCTTTTTACACCGAATCATCAGAGTTATGCCGATATTCCTGTACTTCTTTATGCTTTAAGTGATTTCAACTTCGGCTTTATGATGAAAATTTCCCTTGCAGGTGTGCCATTTATTGGCAGTATCAGTAAAATGCTTAAAAGTGTACCTGTAAATCAGGAAAACCCTCGCGAAGCAGTTAAGGCAATCCACAAAACTATTGAGACAATCGAAAGTGGACATTCAATGCTTATTTTCCCTGAAGGTAAACGAGTATTCGGTAACACTCCCGAGGAGTTTAAAAACGGCGCATTTAAAATCGTTCAGAAAACAAATGTTACCGTTGTTCCTATTTACACAAGAAATATTTTCAAAGTGCTTGAAGGCAGTGATGGTGTTATCACTCCTACTGACATTAAAATTACAATTCTTGACCCTATTGAGACAAGCAATATGACTCGCGCCGATGTCAAAGAGTTGCACGACAAAGTTTATAATATGATTATGGACGAATCAAAAAAGTATAACGATTAAAATTTTTAGGCAGTCTGTCAAAAAGATTGCCTATTTTTTTGTATTTTGTAACATTGAATAATATATATTTTTATAGTATAATAAATTGATATTTTGTCCTGAGGAGGATACGAAATGAAAAAAGGAATTATTTTTGACAAGTCAAAAAAAGCATTCCCGATGATTGTTATGGCAATCGGCATTGTTTTAGCACTGGCATTACAGATTATGCGACTTAACATTGTCGCAATTGTAAATGTTGCATTTATGTGTATTGTTGTTGCCCTTATGATGCTTGGAATCTTTATTTTCAAAAAGCTTTATGTGTGGAATTTTATCACATACGGCATTAATGCACTCAGCATTGTGCTTTACTACGCAATCTGGGGCGCAGACGCAGGATTCGGTGCTTGGCTTTCAGGCGGAAAAGCAGGTTGGAAATCTGTTGAGCATGCTCTTGTATCAGGTGCAGATAACTTCAACTTCCTTGTTCGTCTTGGCGGTAACCTTTTACTTCTTTTGCCTTGTATTATTATGTTTACAGCACTTTTAATTGTTGGCAAAAAGCAGTGGGAGAAAAAAGGTGCTCATGTTATAGTTACAAGCATTATCAGTGTTTTACTTGCAGGTACATCTGCATTCTATGTAATCACAATGAACTATCGCTCAGAGCCAAATGTGGAGCGTCTTTGGGACGGTCATAATGACTACCTTGACGGTGTTGACAAAGAAAGTAAGGGCAAACCTAATGTTCTTTTCATTATGATGGACGACTTAGGTTGGGGCGACATTTCACTTAACGGCGCAATTTATGACACTCCAAATATTGACCGTATCGGCGAAGAAGGTGTTAACTTTGATAACTTCTATTCAAGTTATTCAGTTTGCTCTCCTGCTCGTTTCAGCTTAATGACAGGTCGTTATCCATTCCGCGGATACGCAGACAATGTTATTTATCCTACATTCGACACACTTTCTCCATTTGCATCAACTCGTATTTTCAACTCTATTGAAATGGGTAACAACTGCGACGGTATGCTCGGCGACGAAATCACAATTGCTGAAGTATTCCAGAA
Source organism: uncultured Clostridia bacterium (assembly GCA_937897215.1). Lineage (GTDB taxonomy): Bacteria > Bacillota > Clostridia > Oscillospirales > Acutalibacteraceae > Fimenecus. Next base: position 3,970 of record CALCBQ010000073.1, read on the forward strand.
TGCAGGCTACAACACAGGTGCATTCGGTAAATGGCATCTTGGCGACTACGGTGAATATCTTCCAACAAATCAGGGATTTGACTACTTCTATGGTAGCCACCATGTAAACGATATGACTCCATTCTATCATGTTGCAGAAGAAAACGGCGAATATGAAATCGTTCACGGCATTGACGAAATGTTTGTTGACGGTAAAAAAGACCAGAGTAAACTTAGCGAATGGATTCACGAAGAAATCAACGATTGGATTACAGATAAAGTTACAAATTCTGACGAGCCATTCTTCGCATACTATGCAACTCCATGGCCACACGGTCCTGTGTTTGCAGGTGATGATTTTGACGGCACAAGCGGTATGGGTACTTATGTTGACTGTGTAACAGAGTTTGACTACTATTTAGGCGAACTTTTCAACACTCTTGAAGAACTCGGCGTTATGGACGACACAATCATTGTATTTACAAGTGATAACGGTCCTGCACTTGAGGGTTCAACAGGCGAACTTCGTGGTGGTAAATACCTTGCATACGAAGCAGGTCAAAAAGTTCCATTTATGATTAAGTGGGCTAACAACAACGGTCTTTGGGAAGAAGGCACAACAAGAAAACAGAGTTCAGTTCTTGCTGATATGTTCCCAACACTTATTGAACTTTGCGGAATCACAGGTAATGGTGGCACAGCTAACTACTTGCCAGCTGACAGAACTATTGACGGCGTTTCAATGCTTCCTGTTCTTAAAAATGATACTGCAATTCATAACGAAGACCACCCTATTCTTCATATGAAACGCGAAAAGCTCAAAGCACTTCAATACACAATGACAACTGACGAAGTTCTCGCTCGTGAAGAATACAAAGATTATACATACCCTGTTCTTACTGAAAACGACTATGTAACATTCAAGTATTTCCGTAAGATGCAGAACGACAACCCGGCATTCTTTGACAAGACAAGAAAGAATTGGTTGTATGTGCTTAATGACGATATAAGCGAAAGTTATAATCGTACAAGTACATACCCAACAATCGCAGAAGAACTTAACGAGAAAATGGACGAAGTTATGAAAGACTTCAAAGAAAATCGTCGAGGAATCAACTACGATTACTATAATGATGCAAAATAAATTGTAACAAATACAGCCCCATTGAGAAGTTGATTTTCAATGGGGTTTGTTATATAATTAGATTATTATATTTTGTCGATATGCAAGCTAACGCTTGCTCGATATTTTTGCTATGCAAAATCGATATGTTTTCGCTAACGTTCAAACTCGATATGATATAAATTCTCGTTCACGAAGTGAACATATCGAGTTGCTTGCAACATATCGAGTTCGCCAGAACATATCGAAAATTCTGAAAAGAATTTATATCGATGCAAAGACAAAGTCTTTGCTCTGCTTGTCATATTCTCTTTTATTGTCTCATACATTTGATTGAAACGCAAAGAAAGACACAAGGAGAGATAATATGGATTTCAATTCTAACAAGGACTGTATTTCTGTAAATGCCATTACATTCCAGTCAAACGCCGAGCATTCATTTGATTGCGACATAACCTTGCCCGAATATATGCCCGACATTGTGCGGATTCTTCGTTGCAGTGCTACCGCGGGAGTACAATCACACCAGATTAACGGGGACAGAATTTCTGCTGAATGTGAATGTCTTGTAAAAGTGCTTTACATCTGCAACGAAGGTAAAATCCGATGTTTTGACCAGACACTTCACTTCGCAAAACAGATTGAACTGAACAATGCCGACACAGTTACTGACATAAATGTTGTTGCAAAAACCGATTATGTGAATTACAGAGTTTCAGGCGAACGAAAACTTCAGGTTCACGGTGCAATTACAGTTTCCGCAAAAGCAGATGGCAAGAAAAAATACGAATATGTTAACTCTGCATCAGGCGCAGGGGTTACATCAAGATGCGAAACTGAGGAAATCTGCGACCTTGTTTCTGTTGTGCATAAGAGTTTTCCTGTATCAGAAACAGTTGAAACGGGCCCACTTGCAGAGCCGATGGGTGCAATTATTTCGCAATGCGCAATCGCTACCATTGATGAGCTTAAAGTGATTTCTAACAAAATTTTCTTAAAGGGAGATATGATTGTCCGCACCGCTTTTACGGGGCAGAATACCTGCCAAGTGCAGACACTTGAAAACATAATCAACATAAATCAGATTATTGAATGTCCTGAAATCAATGACAGTTGCAGTGTTGATGCACACTTATCTGTTACTTGTCTTGAGGTGCGAGGCAGATTTGACTCTGCTGGGGACAAAAATCTCCTTGATATTTCTGCTACGTTGAATTTTTCTTCTTTCTGCTATGCTACAAGGCAAATCACTTGCATAAAAGATGCGTACTCAACCAAATATGAGTCCCAAGTGAAAAAGAGTGTTGTGTATATGCCTACACTTCAAGAGAAAATTGACGATACTTTTCTTTGTCGCGGTACTGCAGACCTTGGGGCATCCGGTGTATCAAAAGTCTTGAGTTTTGCTTGTCAGGACACATCATCAACTTTCGCGGTATCCCCTGACGGAGTTGTAATCCGTGGCGAAGTTGTTGCCGATATAATTTATGAAAACGATGCAGGCGAAATCAGTTTCGCACAAAGACAAATCCCATTCGAATACAAACGCCCTTTACAATCAGAAAACGATGTAATGAGTTGTAAGCCTCACTGCACCGCCACCGCATCAAGTTATGTTTTAAGCGATAACAACAAACTTGACATAAGAATCGAAATAGCCGTTTGCGGATTTGTTTTCAGCGAGAAAGAGAAAAGCATTATCACTGAAATGGGCATTGATAAATCCAAAACTAAGACAATTAAAACCGCATCTCTTACCGTATATTTTGCAGAGTGCAATGAATCCCTTTGGAATATTGCAGAAAAATACAACACAACCGTAGATGCAATTATGCGAGAAAATCATTTGACAAGCAATACTACCGAGAAAAAGTGCAAATTGCTTATTCCAAAGGTATAAAGGAGGGTTAATATGAGTAATTCAAGTATTTATAACGATATTGCCGTGCGTACAGGCGGCGACATTTACATTGGTGTTGTAGGTCCTGTAAGAACAGGTAAATCCACCTTTATAAAAAGATTTATGGATTCTGTTGTAATTCCCAATATGGAAGACGGTGCTGTACGCGACCGTGCAACTGACGAATTACCGCAATCTTCGGCAGGGCGCACAATTATGACTACCGAGCCGAAATTCATACCTGAAAATGCGGTTAAAATCACACTCCCTGACAACGCAAGTTTTAATGTGAGAATGATTGACTGTGTTGGATACATTGTGCCGTCATCGTTAGGTTATATTGAGGGCGACCAGCCACGAATGGTGCGCACCCCTTGGTTTGAGAATGAAATCCCATTTAATATGGCGGCAGAAATCGGCACACAGAAAGTAATTACAGAACATTCAACAATCGGTCTTGTGGTTACTACTGACGGCAGTATAAGTGATATTCCCCGCGACGAATATGAAGAGGCGGAAGAACGAGTTATCAACGAATTAAAAGAACTTAACAAGCCGTTTGTAGTGCTTCTTAACTGTATGTACCCGAAAGGCGAATCGGCACAACGACTTTGTGATGAGTTGTCAGTAAAATACTCTGTACCCGTTATGGCGGTTAACTGTCTTGAACTCAGCGAGCAAGAAATCAAAGAGATTATTACACAAATTCTTTTTGAATTCCCCGTTAAAGAAATCGGCGTTGATTTACCGCTTTGGCTTGTATCCCTCCCCGACGACCATTGGCTTAAAACCGAAGTCATTAAAAATGTGTGGGCATCTGTTGAAGATGTAACTTATGTGCGGGATATAAGCGTTATGACCGACACGCTCTGCAAATGTGAGCATATTACAGACGCGCGTATTTCTAATATGGATTTAAGCGTTGGCGGTGCTTGGATTTCGGTGCAGATGAACAACGATTTGTTCTATAAAATTCTTGAAGAAACAACGGGACTCTCTATTGACAGCGAACAAGGGCTTCTCTCTTGTATGAAAGAGTTATCTGCAATCAAAAAAGAGTATGAGCGCATTAAATCTGCACTAGACGAAGTTGAAACTACAGGCTACGGAATTGTAATGCCCACAATTGACCAATTGTCCCTTGAAGAGCCACAGATTGTAAAACAGGGTGGGCGTTACGGAGTGCGACTTTGTGCATCTGCACCGTCAATCCACCTTATGAAAGCGGATATCAAGACGGAAATTGCCCCGATAGTTGGTAGTGAAAGTCAGTCAGAAGAATTGGTAAAATATCTTCTTGAGGGCTTTGAAGAAGACCCGCATAAAATCTGGGAGTCTAACATTTTTGGTAAATCCCTTAACGACCTTGTTAACGAAGGGCTTCGCAACAAACTTTACCATATGCCTACAGATGCAAGAATGAAATTCCAAGAAACATTAGAGCGAGTAATCAATGAAAGTTGTAACGGCTTGCTTTGTATAATATTATAAACAGATTAAAAAACAAGGACAGACCACAAAAAGTCTGTCCTTGTTGTTTGACAAATTATAGTTTGTCGAACTCTTTGCATAGACATAACCTATTACCCTCCCTCG
>CALCBQ010000074.1 GCA_937897215.1 uncultured Clostridia bacterium
AGCTTACTGAAATGATGGTTGGCGAAAAGATTGACCTTAACATAAATCGTACAGAGCCTGTAAACAGTAAGTTGAGACTTTCAGTTTCAGGCTTAACAGTAAAAAATCCCGACGGTTACAATGTAGTTGACAATGTTTCATTTGAGGCTTTCGGCGGTGAAATTCTTGGTATTGCAGGCATTGCAGGTAGTGGTCAAAAAGAATTACTTGAAGCAATTGCCGGACTTAATCACTATGAAAGTGGTACGTTGATTTATTATCATCCTAAAAAAGACAAGCCTGTTTCATTCTTCCATAAAACATACAAGCGCGTTATGGAGCTTGCTAATGAAAACGCATTTGTTGATGAAAAAGGAAATGATATTGACTTTACAAAGTTATCTAAAAAGGAAATCAAGGAACTTGTAAATAGTGAAAAAATCATTTTCAAAGAGGATGAAGAAATAAACTTAAGAAACAAAACTCCAAGAGAAATTCGTGAACTTGGTATTCGCCTTTCATTTGTTCCTGAAGATAGACTCGGAATGGGACTTGTTGGCAATATGGATATTGTTGACAACATGATGCTTCGTAGTTATCGTAAGGGCAAGTCAGTTTTCCTTGACAGAAAACGTCCGCAAGACCTTGCAGACCGAATTATTGAGGAATTAAAAGTAAATACACCAGACTCACACACTGCCGTAAGAAAGTTATCTGGCGGTAATGTTCAAAAAGTGCTTGTTGGTCGTGAAATTGCTGCTGCTCCTGCAATTTTAATGACCGCCTACCCTGTTCGTGGGCTTGATATTAACTCATCTTACACTATATACAATCTTCTTAACGAGCAAAAGCAGAAAGGTGTTTCTGTAATATTTGTCGGCGAAGATTTGGACGTATTGATGGCACTTAGTGACAGAATATTAGTTTTAAGTGGTGGTAAGGTTTCAGGTATTGTTGATGCCAGAACAACAAGCAAAGATGAAATTGGTCTTATGATGGTACAATCTAAAGAAAGTGAGGTAACGGAATGAAAAAGAATAAAAACAACTTGAAAGAACCTTTTGTTCGAATTGTTAAACGAGATAATATTAAAATCCAAAAAATAATTCTTATTTATTCCATCGCCATTATTGGAGGACTACTTTTAAGCGGATTTGTTTCTATGATGTTCTCTGATAAAAACTTAGGGGATTTCCTCCAGTCGTTATTTACAGGTGCATTTGGAAGCGAACGCAAATTCTGGCTTTTACTTCAGGATACCTCCCTCCTTCTTGGTACATCAATGGCATTACTTCCAGCATTTAAAATGAAATTTTGGAATTTAGGTGGTAATGGACAAATTCTTGTTGGCTGTTTAGCAGCGATTGCTTGTATGTTTTACCTTGGTGGTAAAATGAGTGATTCCGTTATAATTCCACTTATGCTTTTAGCAAGTGTATCCGCAGGTGCAATATGGGCAGCTCTTCCCGCTATATTCAAAGCAAAGTTTAACACTAACGAATCATTATTTACTCTTATGATGAACTACATTGCGCAGAGTCTTGTTTCTTTATGCATTACAATTTGGGTTAAATCAGGTTCTGGTGTTTTAGCTCCAATTTCTTATGGTAACATTCCCGATATTGGAAACAAATATTTATTACCAATCATTTTATTCGTAGTAATTACAGTTTTAATGCATGTTTATCTTCGTTCATCAAAGCATGGTTACGAAATTACCGTTGTTGGCGAAAGCATTAACACGGCAAAATATGTGGGTATTAAAGTTGATAAGGTTATTATTAGAACAATGATTTTATCAGGCGCTATTGCAGGTCTTGTAGGTTTTGTTCTTGCAGGTTCAATTAACCACACAATAAGTACATCATCAGCAAATAATATGGGCTTTACAGGTATAATGGCTACTTGGCTTGCAGCATTCAATCCAATAATTATCATTCTTACAAGCTTTTTCATTACCTTTATTTCTAAAGGTATGGTAGAGGTAAGAAAAACATTTATGTTTACAAACGATTCAATATCAAACATCGTTGTAGGTATTGTGTATTTTGCTGTAATTATTTGTTCGTTCTTTATTAACTACAAGCTTGTATTCAGAAAAAAAGAAAAGGAGGAAATTAAGAAATGACAGTTACATTCTTAATGAGTGCTATTGCAATCGGCACAGTTCTT
>CALCBQ010000075.1 GCA_937897215.1 uncultured Clostridia bacterium
GTGTTGGATTACAGCAGGTGGTGCTCACCATACAGTTCTCAGTTACGATGTTACTGCAGAGCAAATGAAAGACTGGGCAAATATGATGGATATTGAATTCGTTCATATTAATAAAGACACAACAGTTGCAGGACTCGAAAAAGACTTGTTCCTTGCAGACTTGGCTTGGAAATTAAAGTAAGGGGAGTAACCTATGCTTGAACAGTTAAAAAAAGAAGTATTTGAGGCAAATATGCTTTTGCCTAAATACGGACTTATTACATTTACTTGGGGTAATGTTTCAGGTGTTGATAGGGATAAAGGTTTAATGGTAATCAAACCATCAGGTGTTGAGTATGATACAATGAAACCTGAAGATATGGTAGTAGTTGACCTTAAAACCGGTAAAAAGGTTGAGGGCGACTTGAATCCATCATCAGATACTGATACTCATGTGGCCCTCTATAACGCTTTCCCTGATATTAAAGGTGTTGTGCATACACATTCACGTTGGGCAACAACATTTGCACAAGCTGGTATGGGAATTCCTGCATTAGGCACTACTCACGGTGACTACTTCTATGGTGAAATTCCTTGTACCCGCAAAATGACACCTGTGGAAATCGGTGGCAAATATGAGCTTGAAACAGGTAATGTAATCATTGAAACCTTTAATAATAAAGAGCCTAACAACATTCCAGCAGTCCTTGTTCATAGTCATGGCCCATTTACTTGGGGTACTGACCCTCACAATGCAGTTCATAACGCAGTTGTATTAGAAGAACTCGCATTTATGGCTTGGCACAATATTATGATGAATCCACAAATTAAGCCAATGCAGCAAGAATTGCTCGATAAACACTATCTTCGTAAACATGGTGTAAACGCTTATTATGGACAAAAGAAATAACTTTTGAAAAGAAGGATTATGTAATGAGTAAAGTAAAAAATGATGCAAAAATTAAAAACCCATTGATTGCAGCAGTTCGCGAACAACTTGAACACCGTGCATACTGGCTTTATCTTCTTTGTGATGAAGTAGGTAAACGTGGCCTTGATTGGTGGGATTTCGGTAGTGCTGCAATTAAGCGTTGCGGATTAACACATGGTGCAAATCATATAAAAAAAGGTGGAACTGATAGTCTTGTAGGACTTCGTAAAACGCTTTTCACTAAACCTGCGCAATTAGTCTTTGAAATGAAAATTCTTGAAAGTACAGATGATAAACTTTCTATTGATTTTCATTACTGCCCACTTGTAAAAGCATGGCAGAAGGCGGGGTGTACTGACGAAGAAATTGCTTTACTTTGTGATATTGCAATGTGTGGCGATAATGGAATTGGCGAAGCTTATGGTGCGGTTCTTGATTTACCAAAATGTATCGCAAAAGGCGACGATATATGCTCACTTCGTTATCATAAATAATACATAAAAATGGGCATTCCGTTTGGAATGCCCACTAGTTTTACTTAATTATTAGCCAAAGTCCCAAGTTCAATATTAAAAATACAATATTTACAATAGTAAAAGTCAGTATGTATTTACCCATATTGACTTTTTCTTTTGCCACAAATTTAAATGAAATCAGACTCGCCATAGATGCAATTAAAGTTCCAAGTCCGCCAAGATTCACACCAATTAGCAAATCTTTTGCATTTTCTGTGAATTTTGAAAGCAGAATTGTGGCAGGGACATTTGAAAATACCTGACTTGAAATAATACCAACAATTACTTCATTATTATTAACGACGCTTTTCAAAAAGTCGCTTATTGGCTTTATCTCTCCAAGGTTTCCGATGAAAATGAATAAAAATACAAAAGTGAAAAGCAAACTGTAGTCAACATTCAATATCAAATTTCTATCAAATAAAATAACAATAAAAATTGTTATCGAGAGAGTAATTATATAAGGAATTACGCGGAAAACAGTCAGTAAAGCAAAGGTAAATAAAAATAAATAAATTCCAATATGTAACTTTGAAAAAATAGTGTTTTTGTCTGCGTTTTGTCTATCTATTTTTCCGTTACCTGTAAATAAACAAGAAACAATCACAAGTATTAACGAAAGCAAAGCGTAGGGGAGAATGGTAGAAACAAAATCGCCCATACTCATATTGAATGCTGAGAATAAATATAAGTTTTGTGGATTACCAATAGGCGTCAGCATACTGCCTAAGTTTGCGGCTACCGTTTCAATTGTTACAATCCAGATTAACTTGTGCATTTTGTCCGATAATTTTAATGCAGTTATAGTGAACGGAACAAAAGTAATAAGTGCAACATCGTTCGTGATTATCATCGAAGAAAAGAAGCAGAGTAACCCTAAAATAAGAGCAAGCCCTGAAACCGTTTTTACCTTTGTAAGCATTTTTTCCGCGATAAACTTTAAAATGCCAAGGTGGTTGAATCCTGCCATAACAACCATAAGACATAAAAGCAAACCCAAAGTGCGAAAATCAATATAATCAAAGTATTTAGTACTCGGCACAACAAAAAACGCTGAAACAACAGCCAAAATAAATGAAATAATCAGAACAATTTCATTTTTTATGAATTTTTTGATTTTTATCATTAAAATCACCACTTCCGACATATTATAACATTAAATGTTGTAAAATCAATAGTACAAACTCCACTTATGCAATTGTAATTCTTTGAATAATAGCTATATTGTCAAAAAAACGTTGTTATATTTGTTCATTTCTCTCATTTACTTAAACTCTCTAAAAGTCTATAATATAATTGTATAATTCTATTTGAATTTCGGGAGTGAAAAAATTGTACGGACTTATAGAACATACCG
>CALCBQ010000076.1 GCA_937897215.1 uncultured Clostridia bacterium
AGGCGATATTCAGGAATACCGTAACGGAGCATACCACCCATTTTTTCCATCTGTTCAAAAATGGTTACGCTATGACCTTTTTTGCGTAAAAAGTATGCAGCAGTAAGACCTGCAGGGCCACCACCGATAATTGCAACTTTTTTGTTGGTATCCGGCTCAATTTCAGGAATATATGTGTTACCTAGCAAGTCCATATCTGCAACAAAGCTTTTAAGGAATGCTATTGAAATTGGCTCATCAACATATTGTCTTCTGCATTGTTTCTCGCAAGGATGTGGGCAAATTCTACCGATTGACGCAGGTAAAGGAAGTTTTTCTTTAATAAGTTTAACTGCTTCTGTATATTCGCCGTTTGCGATAAGACCAACATAACCTTGGCAATCTGTACCGGCAGGACAAGCCTTACTACAAGGTGCTACACAGTCGCCTGTATGGTCAGAGAGCAAAAGTTCAAGTGCTACTTTGCGAGATGCTTTAACTCTGTCGGTTTGTGTATGAACTACCATACCGTCTGTAACTTTTGTTGAACAAGCACGAAGAAGTTTAGGAATACCCTCAACCTCAACAGTACAAAGTCCACAAGCGCCGTAAAGTTCAACTCTGCCATCATAACAAAGATTTGGGATTTTAATACCATTCTGTGAAGCTACATTGAGTATTGTCATACCTTCTTCTGCAACTATTTTTTTACCGTCGATTGTTAATGTAATACTCAATTATTTCACCTCCACAGCGTTAAATTTGCATACTGTTTTACAGTTACCACACTTGATACATTTATCCATATCAATAATGTGAGGATTTTTAACTGTACCACTAATTGCACCAACAGGGCATTTTTTTGAGCAAAGAGTACAACCACGACACAAATCTACATTGATTTCGTATTTAAGGAGATTTGTACATTCGTGAGCAGCACATTTCTTATCAACAATATGCTCAACATATTCATTCTTAAAGTATTTAAGAGTTGTAAGTACCGGATTTGGCGCAGTTTGTCCAAGTCCACAAAGTGCTCCATCTTTAATTGCAAGGCAAAGTTCTTCTAAAAGTTCAATGTCTTCCTCTTTGCCGTTACCTTCTGTAATGCGAGTAAGAATTTCAAGCATACGCTTTGTACCAAGACGACAATGCACGCACTTACCACAAGACTCTTTTGCAGTAAAGTCAAGGAAGAAACGAGCCATTTCTACCATACAAGTACTATCATCCATAACAACCATACCACCTGAGCCCATAATAGCACCAGTAGCTGACAATGCTTTATAATCGATTACTGTATCAAGCAATTCTGCAGGGATACAACCACCTGATGGTCCACCCATTTGAACTGCTTTAAAGTTTTTATCGTTTTTAATTCCACCACCAATGTCAAAAATAACATCGCGAAGTGTTTTACCCATTGGAATTTCAACGAGTCCGCCACGCTTGATTTTACCTGTGAGTGCAAAAACCTTTGTTCCTTTACTGTTTTCTGTCCCCATTGAAGAGAAAGCATTACCACCATTTAAGATAATCCAACTTACGTTTGCAAAAGTTTCAACATTGTTGATATTCGATGGCTTATGCCAATAACCTGACTGTGCTGGGAATGGTGGTTTAAGACGAGGCATACCACGAGAACCCTCAAGAGATTCAATAAGAGCAGTTTCCTCGCCGCAAACGAATGCGCCTGCACCCGCTTTAATTCTAAAGTCGCAAGAAAATTCAGTACCCATAATCTTATGACCAATAAAGCCCTTTGCTTTTGCTTGGTCGATAGCATTCTGTAATCTACGGATTGCAAGAGGATATTCTGCACGGACATAAACAATTGCTTCGGTAGCACCAATAGCGTATGCACCGATAAGCATACCTTCAATAAGATTATGTGGGTCGCCCTCAATAACGGCTCTATCCATAAATGCACCTGGGTCGCCCTCGTCAGCGTTACAGATAAGATATTTCTTTTCGCCCTGAGACTGACGAGCTGCATTCCACTTAAACCAAGTCGGGAATCCTGCACCACCACGACCTGCAAGACCTGAAACTTTAATTTCTTCAATTACATCTTCAGGAGTCATTGTTGTAAGCACTTTCTTAAGTGCTTTGTAGCCATCATCGTTTGTATAATCTTCAATAATTTCAGGGTTGATAACGCCACAATGACGAAGTGCTATTCTTGTTTGTTTATCTAAAAATTGTTTATCATCATCACTAATTTCAAAATCTTTTACAGATGAAAAATCATTATTATTGATTGCATTTGCAATTTTTTCTGCAATTTCACTATTTACTTTAACAAATCTGTGAAGTCCGTCATCAGTATAAACATCAACAATCGGTTCAAGGTAACACATACCAATACAACCTGTTACCGTAAGCTGATTATTAGTTAAATCAAGGGTTGACCGGAGAACTTCATACGCTTTCATAGCCCCTGCAGCAATACCACAACTGCCTTGTCCTACTGCTATTTTCATTCTTCATTCTCCCCTTTCTGTAACTCTTTGAATATGCTTATTGCTTTTTCAGGAGTAAGTGAGCCGTAAGTTTCATCGTTAATCATCATTACAGGAGAAAGACTACAACAACCAAGACAAGCCACATTTTTAAGTGTGAAAAGACCATCTTTTGTTGTTTCGCCGTCTTTAATTCCTAAATATTCATTGATTGTTTTTTCAATCTGTAATGAGCCGTTTACATGGCACGCTGTACCTTGGCAAAGCATAATAAGATATTTGCCAACTGGTTCTAATCTGAACTGTGAATAGAATGTAGCGACACCCATAATTTTAGTAACTTTTATACCTGTACGCTGTGAGATATGCAAAATTACATCTACAGGCAAATAGCCGTAGATTTCCTGTGCATTCTGTAATATGGTAATTAGACTTCCCGGCACAGTTGCATATTTTTGTAAGCATGGCTCAATAAGTGCGAAATCATTAGATTTTTGACAATTACAACTCATAATTGACCTCCGAAATAAGTGCGAAAATATCTAACATATATGATAATACAAAATTATCGTTTTTTCAAATATAAAATACTGTAAAAATGTAAAAAAATATCGACTTTAAGGGTAAAAGAGTATATAATATTAACAACAGAAAATGAACTGAGGCGAAAACATTGAAAAAATACTTATATGAGATGCATTTTCACACAAAGGATACAAGTAACTGCGCCAATGTAAAAGCAAGTCGTGCGGTGGAAGAATATATAAAAGCTGGTTATGACGGAATTGTTGTAACTGACCACTTAAGCCCATCAACATTTATGAAATACGGCAGAGAATTATTGTCATGGAAGAAAAAAGTTGATTTCTTTCTTCGCGGTTATAAGTCTGCATTACAGACAGCAAACGGCAGAATCAATGTGCTTTTAGGTATGGAACTTCGTTTTCGTACAAGCGAGGGAGACAACGATTATCTTGTGTATGGAATTACAGAAGAATTTTTGTATTCACACCCAAATTTGCTTAATATGAATATTAAATCGTTTTATGAGTTAGCACAAAAAAACGGATTTTTAGTATTTCAGGCACACCCTTTCAGAGTTGGTATGAAAGTTACAAATCCAAAATTCCTTGACGGTATCGAAATTTTCAATGGTAATCCACGACACAATTCAAGTAACGATATTGCTGAAATGTGGGCAAAAAAATATGGCCTTATGGTCACATCGGGTTCAGATTATCACGAAATTGAAGATTTAGGCACAGGTGGAATATATTTTAATAAAGATACAAGCTATTCGTTTGATACCCAGATAATGGTAGCTTTTTGGACTTCGGGGTGGTCTGGATATCAGTCTGCTGATGCGTCAACAATGGAAGATAAGGGCCATAAGATGATAAACGTTCATGGTGGCTATTATTATATTTCCGGAAAGGACGACAAGTGGACTACTGGTGAAACAACTGCGCATGATTCATCTCTTTATACAGAAGCTTCGGATTGGAACAATAACACCTTTATGGGTAGTCCTGTTGCCAATCCGGCTGGATCTATGTTCTGTATTTGGTGCGACTATCCTGGTTTTGAAACAGAAACTCAGATTGCGCAAAATGTGCGTATGATACTTAGAGCTATGGCTGCTGAAATGCAGGGGAACGATGCAAATTCCGTTAGTGATGAAGGTGTTCCAGGTGGCTGCGGTACATGCGGTACATGTATTGATAGACGGGCAGCATTG
>CALCBQ010000077.1 GCA_937897215.1 uncultured Clostridia bacterium
AAGTGAAGAATAATATGGAAAAATTAAAAGGTATAATTACCAAAGGTATTGGCGGCTTCTATTATGTTGAAGTCGCCAATGCGACTTATGAATGTAAAGCAAGAGGGTTATTCAGAAAAAACAGAATTACTCCGCTTGTTGGCGATATGGTTGAAATTACAGTAAATGAAAATGCGGAAAATACAATTGATAAAATTTATGACCGCAAAAATTTTCTTATAAGACCACCCGTGTCTAATATTGACAACTTGATTATTGTTGTTTCTACTGTTGAACCAAAGCCTAATTTTCTTGTAATTGACAAATTAATTGCAACGGCAGAATATAAGAATATCGAGCCGATTATAGTTGTTTCTAAAACCGACTTAGGCGATTATAACAGTATTGTAGAAACTTATAAAAATAGTGGCATTTCATTGATTGCAATCGAAAATGACAACGATGTTGAACAAGTGCGTCAATTAATGAAAAACAAAATTACTGCATTTACAGGTAATTCAGGTGTTGGTAAAACAACATTACTTAATAAACTTGATAGTACTCTCAAACTTTCTACAGGCGCAATTAGTGAAAAATTAGGCAGAGGTCGTCATACAACCCGTGAGGCACAACTTTTTAATGTATGTGGCGGTTATGTTATTGATACTCCTGGTTTTTCATCATTGGATTTTGCAAAAACAGAGATTATTAGAAAAGACGATTTACCATACTGTTTCCGTGAATTCAGAGAGCATTTAGGTAACTGTAAATTTTCAACTTGCTCACATACTCGCGATAAAGGTTGCAAAATCTGTGAAGCAGTTGAAAACGGAGAAATAAGTAAATCAAGACACGAAAATTATATTTTGATGTATAATCAGGCAAAGGAAATCAAAGAATGGGAATTAAAAGAAGATGTGTAATAATCGGTGGGGGAGATTGCTCTACCGAGATTTTAAAAAATAACATTCATTCAGACGATTTTGTAATTTGTGCTGATGGTGGTTATGACATTGCAAATGAATGTGGTATTATACCCGATTTGTTAATTGGCGATTTTGACTCAATTACCGCTATTCCTGATAATGTGGATAAGATTACTCTTCCCGTTGAAAAAGATGTTACAGACAGCGTAGCGGCTTATGATGAAGGCGTTGAGCGTGGATTTACAAGCTTTGTAATGTTTGGCGGTACTGGTGGAAGATTCGAACATACTTTTGCTAATATTGCGCTTATGGCAAATGCTTCATATGATGGGAATCAATTTGAAATTATTGATGAACGACATATTTTTAGATGCGTTTCGGGTTCGTCTTTAAAAATTGAAAGAAAAGAAAATCAACAAATTTCTGTTATTGCATATGGGAGCGGTGCTTTTGGTGTTACCGAAAAAGGATTTTATTATACGCTTGATGATGAATTGCTTAGCCCTTTTGATGTTGCACAAGGTATTAGTAATCATATTATTGATGACTATGGTGAAATATCCGTTATTGATGGAACTCTAATTGTAATAGAAACAAAAATGTAACAAAATAATCCCCCTGACGTATAATGTACTAAATACATAGCAGGGGGTATTTTTATGGGAAGACACTCAGGAGCAAAAGGAATAATCTTTGTCGCTTTAGGTCTTGGGTTAATAATTTCATTGATTCTTCCTGAAAAGTTCGTGATTGTATTGCTTGCGATGGCGCTGGTAGTATGTGGAACTGCCCTTTGCAGAACATAGGGGGATTACAGTGAAAGTTGTATTGGTAAAAAGTCCAAAAGTTATAGGTGGTATTTTAAGAAAATTTTTTGGAATAAAGAAAACAGTATAAAAAAAGTTCCCAATGTTATCATTGGGAACTTTTAAATATTAAGTATTAATTAACCAAAGTATCTCTGAAGAAGACCTTCAAATGCTTTGCCGTGTCTTGCTTCATCACGAGCCATTTCATGAACTGTATCGTGAATTGCATCAAGACCAAGTTCTTTAGCGCGTTTTGCAAGGTCAAATTTACCCATTGTTGCACCGTTTTCAGCGTCAACTCTCATTTCAAGGTTTTTCTTTGTGCTGTCTGTTACAACTTCGCCAAGAAGTTCAGCGAATTTGGCAGCGTGTTCTGCTTCTTCATAAGCTGCTTTTTCCCAGTAAAGACCGATTTCTGGGTATCCCTCACGATGTGCAACTCTTGCCATTGCAAGATACATACCAACTTCTGAACATTCGCCTTCAAAGTTTGCACGAAGGTCCATAATAATATCTTCACGAACACCTTTTGCAACACCTACAACGTGTTCTGCAGCCCAAGTTCTTTCGTCTTCTTTTACCTCGTTGAACTTGTCAGCAGGAACTTTACACTGTGGGCATCTTTCTGGTGCTGAATCTCCTTCGTGAACATAACCACATACTGAGCATACAAATTTTTTCATAGTTTTTTTCCTCCAAAAATAATTTTTAATTTGATTTGTTACAGTTTTTGCATATTCCGAATGCCATTAAACTGTAATTAGTTACATAACCTACAATCTCGTCAGAGAAGGTAATAGTGTCATTTTTAAATGACATTAAATCATATACTTTACCGCAGTCAGAACACTTAAAATGTGCATGCGGATTAACATTTCCGTCAAAACGGTCATTTGCGCCGTCAGGAATTCTTAAAACCATACCACATTCCTCAAGCTGTGAAAGATTTCTGTAAAGTGTACCCAAACTCAAGTTTGGTATAACCTCACGAACTGATAGATAAAGCTCCATAGCAGTAGGGTGGTCATAACGCGATTGTAAGTTTTCAATAATTGCTTCGCGTTGTTTACTTCGTCTTTCAATTGCCATTGTACTCACTCCTTATCAGTAATGATTACTGTTATTATATCATATCTTTTGTAGTTGTCAATACTTTTTTATAAAAAAACAGGTGATTTTTTGAAAAAATTTTTAGCATTGATTTTGGCTCTTGTATTTTTGTTTTCAGGTTGCGAAAATTCATCAAACGAAAACATAGAAATAGTTAATCCCAAAAACGAAAATATTATAGGCGTATGGATTAACTATAATGAAATTTATTCAATTATTGAAGCGTGCGAAACTCAACCACAGTTGAATGAGAAAATAAATTCAATGCTAAATGAGTTTCAAAAATACAATATAAATACAATTTTTCTTCATACAAGAGCATTTGATGATTGCTTTTATAATTCAGAATTATATCAACCAAGCGCATATTGTGTAAATGATGAGGGTAAATTGAAATTTGATGTTTTGCATTCTTTTATTGATTGCAGTAAAGATTTTAATATTGAAATTCACGCCTGGGTAAATCCTTACAGAATTCGAAAAGATAATAAAACCGAGCTTATCAATAAAAACACTTTAGCAGGTGAGTTGTATGCACAAAATCCAGAAGACCAAAGATTAATAATTACAGATAACAGTATTTTTTATAACCCTGCTTATATCGAAGTGCAAAAGTATGTTTTAAGTGGAATTAAAGAGATTTTAGATAATTATAATGTTGCTGGAATACACATAGACGACTATTTTTATCCGACCACAAGTGAAACAATTGATACTGAAATATACAATGAATATATAAAAAAAGGTGGCAGTTTATCACTTGCAGATTTCAGAAGACAAAATGTAAATTCACTTGTAACTTCAATATATTCACTTGTAAAATCTTATAGTAATGATTTGGTTTTTTCAATTAGTCCATCTGCTGATATTAAAGCCGACTATAACTCTCACTATGTAGATGTAAAGTTATGGGCTTCACAAAAAGGGTATGCAGATTTTATAATTCCTCAAATCTATTTCGGCTTTGAACACGAAACAATGCCATTTGAAAAAGTACTTAATGATTGGATTAATCTCAAAACAGATAATTGTAAAATGGCAATAGGACTTTCAGTTTATAAGTCAGGCGAAATCGATAGTTTTGCAAAATCAGGCAGTAATGAATGGCTTGATAATTCAGATATTCTCAAAAGACAATTGCAGATAATTAATAATAATGAGCATCTTAATGGCTATTCATATTATTCTTCATCTTATTTAATTAACGATTATAACGAAAATCTAATACAAGAAAAACAAAATTTACTTTCATAATATGACAATATATGTATCTTGACGATTATAGTGATTTTTGGTAAAATAATCATATAAGTTGTCAAGGAAGTGAGAAAATGAAAAACAGTATTTTCAAAAGCATTGTTTCTGTTGTTTTAACTGTATCTATGCTGTTTTCTTTTTCTGCACTTTTCTATGTTAATGCAACTGATACTAAAACAGGCGTTATTACTACAACTGCAAGGTTGAGAACAGGTCCTGGCACTAATCATGCTCAGGTTGTTGATAAATATGGTAATCTTTTTGCATTGTACAAAGATGATGTTGTTACAATTCTATCAGAACATAAATCTTCCAATAATGATACGAGTAATCCAATTTGGTATAAAATAACGATAAAAAGAGATGGTACAACATATACAGGTTATGTTTCGTCAAGCCTTGTTGTAGTCAAAACTCCTGATGCGGGGTTGCTTGAAAATGTACCTGACGAGTATAAATCATATATTGAACAACTTCTTGCACTTCACCCTGAATGGAAGTTTGAAATTTATGATACAGGTATTGAATGGAGCAGCCTTTTTGCAGAAAATGCTGAAGGTGCACTTGGTAGTAATGTTGTGCATTCATCTTATCCACTGTCATATCGTTCAACTCAATCAGGTGCTTATAACTGGCGTGCTGATGTGTGGTACAATCCTGATAATGAAACAGGTTGGTATCAGGCAAATACACAGTTGATTGCATATTATATGGACCCTCGCAATTTTCTTAATGAACAACATGTATTTATGTTTGAAGCCTTATCTTATGATGAAAAGACACAGACTCTTGATGGTGTTAAAAAGATTTTATCAGGCTCGTTTATGGATGGTGTTGAAATAACAAGTTCAACTGATGAGAGAATCTTATATGCTCAAGCTTATATAAATGCTGGTCAGATTGCTGATGTTAGCCCATACCATCTTGCTTCACGTACAGTTCAGGAAGTAGGAAAAAATGGTAGTGGCTCAACAAGTGGTACATATAAGGCAAAAGACGGTACTGATTATTCAGACTATTATAACTTCTATAATATAGGTGCTACTGCAAGTTCAGACCCTATAGGTAATGGTTTGAAATATGCAACAGGCTCAACATCTAATAGCACTCAAAAAGAAAGATATTTGTTGCCTTGGAATTCACAATATAAAGCTATTGTTGGTGGTGCAAAGTGGATTGGTTATGGTTATATAAACAATAATCAGGATACTTTGTATTATCAAAAGTTTAATGTTGTAAATAAAGTATGGACTCATCAGTATATGGCCAACGTTATGGCGCCGGCTTCTGAGTCTGTAACAATTAAAAATGCTTATTCAAATCTTGGGATTCTCGATAATAGTTTTACATTTATAATCCCATATTATAGAAACATGCCTGCAGAAGTATGTGCGCCTCCTGTAAAAAGTAATGCAAGTCCTAACAACTGGCTGTCATCACTTAAAATTAATGATTATAATTTCGGCTTTGATGCAGGTAAAACAAGTGGCTATTCAATTGAAGTCGGCGGTACGGTTTCTTCAGTAAATATTTCTGCAACCACAGTAAATTCAAAGGCAAAGGTTGAGGGTGTAGGAACAGTTGCGTTAAAAGAGGGTAATAACACAATTAATATTGTAGTTTCTGCAGAAAATGGAGATAAGCGTACTTATACTGTAAACATAACTCGCAATATTGAGAATAAAATACCATTGAAGAGTATTTCTCTTGATAGAACTGATATTTCAATGTTTGTTGGCGATTCATCAACATTAAAAGTGAGCTTCAACCCATCAACAACTACTGATGATACTACTGTAAAATGGACTTCTTCGAATACTAAAGTTGCTACTGTTTCAAACGGTAAAATAACTGCAACAGGCGAGGGTACAACTACAATTACTGCAAAAGTTGGCAATTTTACTGCAACATGTAAAGTAACAGTATCAAGCAATATTATAAAAGGCGATGTTGATGCTGATAATACTGTTACAATTGCAGACGCGCTTATGATTTTTAAGCATAAATCGGGCGAAGTTAATCTCTCAACTACAGCGCAAAAAGCTGCTGATACTGACGGTAATGGAAAAGTTGAACTTGCTGATGCTTTAAGGATTTTCAAATTCAAGAGTGGCGAAATTGATAAATTATAAAATTTTAACTGTCGGTTGTAAAATCGACAGTTATTTTTTGTTAAAAAGTAGAAAATACATTGACACATTGTCAAAAAAAGAGTAAACTAACATTGTTAAAATTTTGTTAATCTTATAAAAGAGGTGTTATAACAATGGCAATGCAGTTAACTGCTGAACAGCAGGCAATGCTCAACGGCGAACAAGGCGAAGTTATGGCTAAAGTTATGAAAACACTTGTTATGTACGGCGAAACTTTCGGTGCAGAAAGAATGGTACCAGTAACAAGTGAAAAAGGTCATCTTGTTACAAGTTTTGGTCTTAAGATGATGACTCCTGTTTTTGATTTAATGGACCAGCTTCTTAATGCAGGTGTAGTATCAAAACAGAAATTCTCAGTTGACCCTAAACCATTTGACCCTGCAGTTCCATCAGATTTCTTAAAGAACTTTGTTTTCAAAAAGTTTATGTATTCAAAACAAGATTCTTATAACGAACAACTTCGTAAAATGGGTCTTCTTGATGACAATGCATATACTTGTGCTTGTTATCTTGACGAAGTAGGCAATACACCAAAGAAAGGCGATATTCTTTCTTGGGCAGAGTCAAGTGCGGTGGCATACGCAAACTCAGTTATTGGTGCTCGTTGCAACCGTAACTCAGGTCTTATTGAAATGATGGGTTCAATCGCAGGTTTCGTTCCTGATTTTGGTCTTCTTACAGATGAAGGCAGAAAAGCAACCTGGGTTATCGAAGTAAAATGCTCAAAGAAACCTGAAGCACAGATTCTCGGCTCTGCAATCGGTATGAAAGTTATGGAAGATGTTCCATTTGTTAAAGGTATGAACGAATGGCTTGGCAACGAACTTAATGACGATGCTAAAACATATCTTAAAGACTTCGGTGCTGCTTGTGCATCAAACGGTGCAGTTGGTCTTTATCATATTGAAGGACTCACTCCTGAAGCAGTTGAAATGGGAGAATCTCTTATCGCTGAGAATGCACAGGTTTATGTTATTGATGACGCTGAACTTGAAAGAGTTAAGGCATCATACCCGGTTATGTGGAAAAATCCTGATGCAACACCTAAACTTTGCTTCGTAGGTTGCCCACATATGACAATGGCTCAGCTTAAAGAGTGGACAAACGATGTTTACGAAGGTCTTAAAAAGAACGGAAGAAGTAAGGTTTCAATTCCTACAGTATTTACTGCTCCTCCTGCAGTTTGTGACGAATTCAAAAAGACAGATTTGTATGCAAAACTTCAGTCAACAGGTGTAGTTCTCAGTTACATTTGTCCTCTTATGTATATGAACAACCCACTTGCAAAGAAGATGCCTGTAATTACAAACTCAAATAAACTTCGTACATATACAAGTGCGAGATACTATCGAGATGAAGAGATTCTTGCGATGATTACGAAGGGAGGTAAATAAGTATGAGACAGTTTCAAGGAAGAGTTGTAACTCCAGGGACAGTGACAGCAGAAGCACTTGTTACAAAACAAGGCTTTAATACATTGGCTTCATTTCAAATGGCACTCCAATTCGGAGATAAAGAAGTAAAATGTGGCGATCAAAACAATGATGAGATTCATGGGAAATCAATGCTTGGAAAAGCACTGTGCCTTCCACAGACTATTGGTTCCACAACAGGGGGGCTTGTGCTTTACTGTGCGTGTGCATTAAAGAAAAATCCGTCTTGTCTCTTGTTTACAAATCATATTGATTCACTTGCGGCAGCAGGAGCAATTTTAGCGGATGTTTGGGTAGACGGAGTGTCTATGCCTGTAGTAGATTCTCTCGGTGATGAGTTTTTAAATTATGTAAAAGATGGAATGAAAATCACAATTAAAGAGAATGGAATCGTAGAAGTAGAATAAGAAAATACAGATAGAATAATGAGAACGTGCAGATTTAATAGATGCACGTTCTTTTTATGAATAAAAAAGGTGAAATCTAAAAAATATATAAACATAGTTGACAAATGAAAAATGGAATGCTATCTTAATAATCGTAAGATGTTAGCACTCGAAAAAGAAGAGTGCTAATAAGAAACGAAGGAGGTAGAAGATGGCACTAAATCAGGAACTAGATGGTCGTAAAACGAAGATTTTACAGACAATCATTAAGACGTATTTAGAGACAGGTGAGCCAGTCGGTTCTCGAACAATTTCAAAGTACACTGATCTGAATTTAAGTTCCGCAACGATTCGTAATGAGATGGCGGATTTGGAAGATTTGGGTTACATTATTCAGCCTCATACATCAGCAGGGCGAATTCCTTCCGACAAAGGGTATCGTTGGTATGTGGATCAGCTGATGGAAGAAAAGGAACAGGAAGTTATCGAGATGCAGGAACAACTCCTTCAAAAAGCTGATAAGATGGATCAGATTTTGAAACAGGCAGCGAAGGTTCTTGCGACGAGTACAAATTACGCAACGATGGTTTCTGCGCCTACTTACAATCGAAACAAATTAAAATTCATTCAATTATCTCAAGTAGATGAGAATCAGATCATCGTGGTGATCGTGATGGAAGGCAACATTATTAAGAACAAGATCGTGACTGTGGAAGAACAGCTCAGTAACGAAAATTTATTAAAACTCAATATGTTGTTGGTGAAGGATTTGATCCTAGTGGACTTCAAATAGGTTTAGAATTTACTGGTTCACAACATAAAAAGCTTATTGACCCTTCCTTATATAGTTTTAATGTAACTGGTAGGTCATTAACAGAAGAAGACAAAGTTATAACATTGTCTTATAAGGGTAAAAGTGTTGACATACCTATTGAAATAGGTGAATTCGAAAGGGAAATAACATTAGTAGGCGCTAGTTATAGTGATGGTGAAACTACAAAAGTATTAAAACAAGGTGAATTGATGCCAAATGATATTATTTTCCAAGAAAATAAAACTTTCTTGTATTGGGAAGATCAAAATGGCGTTAGATATGGTAAGCATTGTTATGTACCTGGTATAGATAATTGCATATTGACTGCAATTTATCAGACAATTTAGGAGGTTAGCATGGATTTTAAACAATTCTTAAAAACTAAACCTGCTAGCTTC
>CALCBQ010000078.1 GCA_937897215.1 uncultured Clostridia bacterium
TCCCTCAACGAGGGAGGGTAATAGGTTATGTCTATGCAAAGAGCCCGACAAACTCCAATTTATCGAACTACAATTAAACTTATATCAAATTATAATGTTGTAATTTGTTTAAAAATATGATAAAATGATTTGATACTATAATTATTTTTTGGGAGCTATTATTATGATGAAAATTTCCCCATCAATCCTTTCTTGTGATTACGGTAAAATCGCAGAAGAATTAAAAGATATGGAGCTTTGCGGTGCTGATTATATGCACATTGATGTTATGGACGGTCATTTTGTACCAAACATCACACTTGGCGCACCTGTTGTTAAGTGCATTAAAAATGCAACAAGCGTGCCTTTTGATGTACATCTTATGATTAGCGAACCACTTAAATATATTGACGATTTCTGCAAAGCTGGAGCAGATATTATTACATTCCACACAGAATGCGACTCCCCAATTGACGAAACAATTGACAAAATTCTTGCAAACGGAGTTAAAGCCTCTCTTACAGTTAAACCAAAGACACCTGTTGAAGATGTTTTTCCATACCTTGACAAACTTTCAATGGTGCTTGTTATGACTGTTGAGCCGGGCTTTGGTGGTCAGAGCTTTATGGAAGATATGATGGTAAAAGTTTCAGCTCTTCGCGAAGAAATCAACCGCCGCGGTCTTAACTGTGAAATCGAGGTTGACGGCGGAATTAACGAAAAAACCATCGCAATCGCTGCAAAAGCAGGTGCAGATGTTTTCGTTTCAGGTAATGCTATTTTCTCAAGCCCTGACAGAAAAGGTACTATTGAGAAATTCAAAGCAATCGCAGAAGAAAACTTCTACAAATAATCAGATTTCAACTAACCCGATTTTATCGCCATACTCTTTAATTTTTTCGGGAATAACATTTGAAATCTGCCCGAATTCCCCCATAACCGCATAGATTTTCTGCGAATTTTCAGGGATTTCCATATAAAAGGAGTTTTCAAGTTTATATATCTCATATTTCTGATTATTTCGGTAATGTTTTTTTAGCGCGGATACGAAATCAAGCAGATTATCAAGTGTATCCGTCTTAAAAACTGTATAATCCTTATATTTTTTCATTTTATACCTTACCTTTTTCTTTGGAGTAAAAGTAAAAATGAAGAAACACCCCCCGTCGCAAATAGGCAGGGCTTCTATTAGGATTTTATCTTTCATATTAAACTTTTCGCTTGCTTTTATAACTTTAAGAATACTCTGTATGGCGCTTTGTGTAAACTGACTGTCGCAATCAAGCGTTTCATATGTAATGTGATACTTTTTCATTTCTTCAAAAGATAGTTCAACAAGTATTACTGAATCATTAAGCATTTCAAAAGTCATTTTATTACCCCCGAATACCGAAAATACTTCTTAATCTATCATATTACGGGGACTGGCTTTGTGCAATAAATAAATATTGGAAAAAGTGAGGAATGCGTTTTGACAAACACAACAACACCTCAAAAAAAATATGAACTTACAGAAACACGCAGAGTTACACTTGACTATGCTATAATGCTTTCTGCTCCGCTGATTTTTTCAATTTATAAAAGCGGAATTCAAGCACTCGTTTTGGCACTTGTTTCTGTAATCACTTGTACCCTTGTTGCAAGATTAGGAGAAAAAATACTTAACACACCATTTTCATCAAGATTTCTGACACCTGTAGTTATTGGCTTGTCGGTTGCTTTAATGTTGCCTGCAACGGCACCTTGGTGGATTTTTGTATTTTCTTCTGCATTTGCAGTTTTAGTTTGTGTTTTGCCGTTTGGCGCTCCTGAAAAAGCACCATTTGTGCCCGCATCTGTTGCAATCTGTTTTGCAATTCTTTGTTGGAAAGAACAGGTTTTCAGTTATTCTGACACAGACGCGTCTATCACAGAATTACTTTCGCAAAATATCTCAATGGGCGACAATATTGCATCAGTCATTGAGGTGCTTGTTGGCAATATTCCGTCTGCTATGGGTACAGGTTGTGCATTCATACTTTTCGGCGCACTAATTTTTCTTGCAATCCGCAGACCTAAAGATAGTGTTCCCGTACTTGCATTTTTACTTGCAGTTGTAATTATGGCAATTCTTTTCCCAAGAGTCGGCACAGGCAGATTTATTTCTCTGATTATGGAACTTTGTGGCGGTATGCTTCTTTTCGGTGCAATTTTCTTTATTTCTGTGCCGTCAGTTATGCCTGAAAGAATGATTGCCCGCGTAGTATGGGGCTTTACAGGTGGCGTTATCTGTATGATAATTCGCTACATTGGTGCAGTTGAAGAGTCCGCTTGTTTCGGTATTCTTATCACTTGCGCAATTTCAGATTTCTTCGACAAACTTCCGCTTACAAAGAAAGAAAAAACACAGTTAGCAGAAGAAGAAATTCCTGTTGAAATCCCAATAACAGTTGTACCTGACGAAGTACTTGAAGAAATTCCCGATATTCCTGAAGAAGTTACAGAGGAAACAGAAGAAACTGAAACCTCTGTTGAAACTGAAGAAGAAATTGTTGTACAAGAAGCAGAAACTCTTGAAGATGTAATTTCTGAAGAAAACACTGTTACAGACCAGCAAGCACCTTTCGTGATTGGAGGTGGCGACGATGAGTGATAATTCAAGAACATTTAAACGAATCCGAAACAGTGCCATTATTAAAAATCCGTTGCTTTTTGAGGCAATCGGACTTTGTCCTGTTGTGGCTATTGCTCACTCATTAAAACTTTCTGTATTTCTTGCAGTAGTTACTGCTGTTGAGTTGATTGTATGTGAAGTGTTAGCATCACTTCTACTTAAAAATGTCCGTCGCTATTGGCGAGTGGCATTATATGCCATCTTCGGCGTGGGAGTTATTTTCCCTATTATGATTTTCACAAACAGATTTTTCCCTGATTTGACAATCAATTTTGGTATTTATCTTCCGCTTATGGCGGTTAACTCATTGATTGCTCTGCATTGTGAAAGAGTTGCCGTTAAAAACACTGTTAAAGACAGTTTCATTGACGCTTTATCTGCATCTTTAAGTTACGGTGCAGTTACAATAATAGTTGGATTTTTACGCGAACTTTTCGCAAATGGCTCAATCGGCGGAATAAATGTAAATATGCCTGTAACTTTTTCTGCACTTGCTACTCCATTCGGCGGATTCCTTATTATCGGGTTCGCCGCTGCAAGATTAAAAGCATTTATTATGAAAAAATATCCCGACAAATCCCCAGACCGCGCATTTGATACATCTGAAATTCGTCGTTCACTTCGCGGTTCACTTAAAGAACTTATGAAAGATGATTTCGACCCATACGGCGACGGTGTAAACGAAACAGAATCTGCATTTATCCGCGTTCGCAAAGAGCGTAAACTCAAAGCAGAACAAACCGAATTCAACACTAAAGAAATTACGGCAGATGCTACAACAGAAGAACCCGTAAAACAAGAAAAACCAAAGAAACAAAAAGTTAAAAAAGAAAAAATCAAGAAAAACAAAGTTTCTAAAGTTAAAAAACAGAAAGAAACTCCACCTCGTGAACCCCGTGTCAGAAACGAAAACGAGCGTACCTACCTTGATGATTTCTCAGATATGCTTTCAGAACTTGAGGATTACAAGAATCGTGCTGAAACAGAAACTGAAAATACTGACGGAGGTGATGAAGAATGAGTATCTTTTTAAAGTTAATCTCTGCGGCATTTTATGTTATGATATTCCAGAATCTCATCTTCAACGGCGGTTATGGTGTAAGCGAAGCCATACGAATGAGTGCAAAACCCCGTCAATTAGTGCCAATGGCAATTTTTATGACTTATTTTGGTGCGGTAGTTTCAACTATATGTGTCCTTCTTGACAACATTTCTGTAATTCATTCACTTAACGAAATTCTTCATGCTTTGTTGTTTATGGGTGTGCTTTTGCTCACTTATGTTATTACAATGGCAGTTGTGCTTATTTACGGCAAGGTTTCGCCAAGAACAGTCCGCAGAATCGGTATTGCCGCATTCAACACACTTGTTCTTGCTATTCCGTTTATCAATTACCGCTCTGCATTTTCAGTAGTTGAAGCAATCGGCGCGGGTATTGGCGCAGGTATTGCTTATGTTATTGCAGTATTGCTTATCAACAATGGTCTTAAACGACTTGATATGAACAAAACTGTTCCGCCTTGCTTTAAGGGGACTCCATCTGTATTTATCTATACCGCAATTCTTTCACTTGCGTTTATAGGAATTTCAGGCTCATCAATATTTATATAAATTAAGGTTAAATTATGGCAAAAAACGAAAACGCTCCCCGCAGATTAAAGGGTTACTACCCATTCTCTAAAAAGTATCCTTCTCGCCGTGGGGACAGACCAATTCACGAAACACCAAAGACGAAAAAGAGAGAACGCGCTAAAAAGATTTTAGCGGGCGTTTTGTTGGTGTGCCTTTTTGTGTTTGCCTTTACTTTTGCGCGTTTTTGTTATAATCTTTCAACCCGACCACTCCCACAACAACCCGAAGAAACCGCACCAATAATTACTGCAGATAATCTTGGCACAATCCGTGCAACATATATTGATAATAGTGTTTTAAGCGAAATTAAAGATTTGTCGAAATCTCTTGACGAAGCAAAACGAAACGGATTCAATGCGGTAATGCTGGATTTTAAAACACAAGAAGGCGTGCTTACTTTTGAAACCGACCTTATTTCATATTCAACTGACATAAACATTATTGATGATGTCATAATTGATAAAATCAAATCAGAGGGCTTTATAATCATCGGCAGAATTTTCTGTTTTGAAGACACAATTGCTCCACAAAGAATAAATGCTTATGTTTATGAAAATGCAGAAAAAACTAACATCTGGTTTGACGATTCTGCAATAAATGGCGGCAGAGTATGGCTTGACCCTACAAATATCCGCGCAACAAGTTATATTTGTACAGTTATAAATCAGGTTTCGGACTTAGGTGCAGACTGCATTTATCTCCAGTCCGTTGAATTCCCTGTGGCACGCGAAAATTCAAAGCCCGTTTTCACTTCTGACGATACTACATTAAACAGAAATGTTGTACTTATGAAGTTTTTAGAAGATGCAGTAAGAAGTGCAAATAAGCGTCCTGTTATTCTTGGTATGCCACTGGAGTGTGCAACTGACGGAAACACAGAAAAATGGGGCGGAAATCTTTTCGATACCGCCGCACCTATTTGTTCCCCTGTGCTTACCCCACCCGAAAACAGTAGTTATATTGAATTTATCGAAAACAATTATATTGTTATGAACGATAAAGCAAAAAACAACTTTTCTACTATAAAAATCATTCCGACAATACAGAATCAGTCCGAAAATGCAGATTTTTATGAAAAAATTTCAGAAAGTAAGGCAGAGAGTTATATAATTCTGCCCTGATTTTACAAAAAGACTTGAAATACAATAAAATTTATTGTATTATTTATAGTGTATTAAAACAAAAAACGGAGGTATAATACCTATGGTATCAGCAGGTGATTTCAGAAACGGCGTAACATTTGAAATGGATGGTAACGTTTACCAAATCGTTGAATTTCAGCATGTTAAACCTGGTAAGGGCGCTGCTTTCGTAAGAGCTAAAATTAAGAACGTTATTTCAGGCGGTGTTGTTGAAAGAACATTCAACCCAACTGAAAAATATCCCACTGCTTACATTGAGAGAAAGGATATGGAATATTCTTACAATGACAGCGGTCTCTACTACTTTATGGACCAGGAAACATACGATATGGTTCCTGTAAATGCTTCAGACCTTGGCGACAACTTTAAGTTTGTTAAAGAAAATATGATTTGTAAAATCCTTTCATATAAGGGCAGTGTTTTCGGTGTTGAACCACCAAACTTTGTTGTGCTTCAGGTAACACAGACTGACCCTGGCTTTGCAGGTAACACAGCAACTAACGCTACAAAACCTGCTACACTTGAAACAGGTGCAGAAATCAAAGTTCCTCTCTTTATTGAAGAAGGCGAAATGATTAACGTTGATACTCGTACAGGCGAGTATATGTCAAGAGCATAAAAAGGCGAGCAAAGCCAAATCTAACACGACGCAAACACGAATATTTAGCGAATTTTCACTTTTTTACCGTTGATTTGCACTAGCAAATCTTCCGTCTCAAAAGCAAAAATTCATCTAAATCTTCTGTATTTTCGTTAAGAACACAAAGCAAATATATTTTATTAGTTTATATTTTCATATGATAGGTGAGATAAATAAAAAAGCGCATTAGATTTAACTTTACTCGCCTTTGGAGGAATAAAAATGATGACAGTAACAGAAAAAGTAGCATATCTTAAAGGACTTGTTGAAGGTCTTGATTTTGATAAAGACGATAAAGAAACAAAGGTTATCAACGCAGTTCTCGACGTACTTGAAGACCTTGCTCTTGCAGTAAGCGACCTTGACGACGAAATGGTAGTTGTTACAGAACAGCTTGACGCTGTTGACGAAGACCTTGCGGACCTTGAAGAAATCTTCTATGAAGAATGCGACGATTGTGATTGCGATTGTGATGATTGCGACTGCGACTGCGACGAAGATATGTATGAAGTTGAATGCCCTAACTGTGGCGAATTAATCTATTTCGATGAAGAAATCATTTGCGAAGGCAAAGCAGATTGTCCTGCTTGCGGCGAAGTTCTTGAATTCGAAACAGAAGAATGCGACTGCTGCGGCGACGACGAATAATTTATTCTAAAAAAATTTAGGACTACCAAATCGGTAGTCCTTTTTTGTTTGACAAACTCCAATTTATATATTCATATTGCAAACTTGACTATAAAATGCTACAATTTATCTATGAGGTGATTGTTATGACAAACAACAAAAAAATGATGAATGTCTATACTGTTATGTGGGGCATTATCGCAGTAGTTTACGGACTTTGGATGTCAGTTTTTATGAG
>CALCBQ010000079.1 GCA_937897215.1 uncultured Clostridia bacterium
TTGCAATAACCGACGAGGACCTTGCGGCAAAGCTTGACGCACAGCGCAAGGCTAATACAGAGAAGATCTATGCAGCTGACGAAGAAGTAAGAAATAAATACTAATGAATTGAAATCTCCGATGTCATGAATTGCGACACAGTCGCATAAATTGATGCTTCGCATCATGAATTGCACCTGTGGTGCATTGATGAACGAGGTGAGTGTATGCTCTGCAACTTATGTCCTAGAAATTGTAATGCCCAAAGAACTGAATATGTTGGCAAGGGCTTTTGCAAAATGCCCCAAAATCCTGTATTGGCGAGAGCCGATGTTCACAACTGGGAAGAGCCGTGTATAAGTGGCGAAAAGGGGACAGGTGCAATTTTCTTTTCAGGATGCTCTTTAAAATGTTGTTTTTGTCAGAACTACCCCATAAGCCACGAAAATAAAGGCGAAGCAATTACAACAACGCGTCTTATTGAGATTATAAAAGAACTTGAAAACAAGGGTGTTCACACTATTGATTTTGTAAATCCTACTCACTTTTCACACATTGTAGTTGACGCATTGAGTGAATATAAACCCAAAGTTCCTGTAGTTTACAACTCGTCTGGGTACGATAGTGTTGAAACTCTCAAAAAATTTGAGGGATTAGTTGATGTTTATCTTCCTGACCTTAAATATTTCAGTAGTGAAAAGTCAACGCAATATGCAAAATGCCCTGACTATTTCGAAAAAGCAAGTAAATCAATACTTGAAATGTATCGTCAACAACCAAAAACAGAGTTTAAAGACGGTATAATCCAAAAAGGGCTTATAATTCGTCATCTTGTGTTGCCGAAAAATGTTGACGAAAGCAAAAACATACTTTTATGGATTAAAAACAATCTGCCAAGTGATACATATATAAGTATTATGAGTCAATACACTCCTTATGGCAACATTTCAGAATTTAAGGAGTTAAATCGTCGGCTTACCACAGCCGAATACAACAAAGTTGTTGATTTTTTCGTGGATTTAGGCTTTACAAACGGCTTTATGCAAGAAAAAACATCTGCAAAAACCGATTTTATACCTGATTTTGATATGACTGGTGTAAAATAATGTTGAAATCTATAAAAAATATGATATAATTTTTACATAAAATTTAGATGAAAGAAGGATTTTTCAAGTGAAAGGATTTCTCAAAGAATTTAAAGATTTCGCTATGCGTGGTAACGTAATCGACCTTGCAGTCGGCGTTATCATCGGTGGTGCTTTTCAGAAAATCGTAACATCAGTAGTTAATGACCTTGTAATGCCACTTATCGGACTTATCACAAAGGGTAACAACTTTGCATCAAAATTCGTAGCTCTCGACGGTGGCGAATATGCATCAATCGAAGAAGCAAAAGAAGCGGGTGCAGCTATTCTTACATACGGTAACTTTATTGCAGTAACAATCGATTTTCTCATTATGGCATTCGTTATTTTCCTTCTCGTTAAGGGACTTAACAAGCTTACTTCCCTCGGCAAAAAGCCGGAAGTTGTAGAAGAACCGGCACCTACAACAAAGGTTTGCCCATTCTGTAAGAGCGAAATTGCTATTGATGCTACAAAGTGCGCACACTGCACATCAGACGTTGAATAATTATGTATAAGCTTGGTTTTATCGGTTGCGGAAATATGGCTACTGCTATTCTTAATGGCGTAGTCAGTTCTCAATATGTAAACGGTGCAGAAATCTGTGTTTTTGATACTTGTGAGGAAAAAGCAAATGCCCTTAAAGATGCCTTAGGCGTTGAGGCTTTGGCATCTGCTACTCAGGTTGCTGAAAAAGCACAGGTTGTAGTTCTTGCAGTAAAGCCACAGGTATTCCCTGAGGTTTTACCGCAAATCAAAGATGCACTTTCTGACAACAACAATGCTCTTGTGTCAATAGGGGCAGGCAAAACAATTTCTTACCTTTGCTCATTCCTTGAAAGCAATACTCCTGTTATTCGCGTTATGCCGAATATCAATGCAAAGGTTGGCGCGTCAATGAGTGCTGTCTGCAAAAATGAGAAGGTAACTTATGCCCTTCTTGATTTTGTAAAGGGCTTGTGCCAGTCCTTCGGCGATGTAATTGAATTGCCTGAAAGTCAGTTTTCAATTTTCGCAGTAATTGCGGCTTGCTCTCCTGCATACGCTTTTATGTTCATTGATTCAATGGCTCGCGGTGCAGAAAAAAATGGTATGAAGCGTGAGGATGCTCTTAAAATTTCGGCTCAAGCAGTTTTGGGCAGTGCAAAAATGATGCTTGAAAGCGGTGATTCCCCATGGGCGCTCATAAATAGCGTTTGTTCCCCTGGTGGTACAACTATTGAGGGTGTTGCAACGCTCCAGAATGAAGAATTCGACAAAGCAGTTATGGATGCAGTACAAGCCTCATACGAAAAAGATAAAAGAATGTAATACTTGTAGGGCGGGGGCTTGCTCCCGCCGTTATTTTCCCTTTAAGGTGATTTTATGATAATTAACGGCTTTCAAAAATTAACATTACTTGATTACCCTGGCAGAGTCGCTTGCACAATTTTTGCTGCAGGGTGTAATATGCGTTGCCCATTTTGTCATAACGCTTCCCTCGTAACTCATATTGACAGCGACAATACATTCAGTACAGAAGAAGTGCTTGACTATCTTAAAAAGCGTCAGGGCATTTTAGAGGGCGTCTGCATTACAGGTGGCGAGCCACTTTTACAACCTGATATTAAAGAGTTTATTGCAGAAATCAAAAATCTTGGTTATTCAGTTAAACTTGATACAAACGGCACATTTCCTGAAAAGTTAAAAGAATTAGTTAATGAGGGGCTCGTTGACTATGTTGCTATGGACATAAAAAACAGCAAAGCAAAATACAAAGAAACTGCAGGTATAGAAAATCTTGATTTGTCAAAAATAGAAGAAAGCGTAGATTTTTTAATTAACGGCAATATAGATTTTGAGTTCAGAACAACCATTGTCAATGAATTCCACACAGTCGATGACATACAAGATATTGTGGTATGGATTAAAGGCGCACACAAGTACTTTTTACAGAATTTTGTGGATTCAGGGGATTTGATAGGACAGGGTTTAACCCCTGTAACCCTTGAAAAACTTAAGGAAATGCGTGAAAAAGCGACAGAAATCATACCAAATGTTGAACTACGTGGGATTTCTTAAAATTCCCTAAAAAACACAAGATATTGTGTGAAAACCTATTGACAAAACACTATATATGTACTATAATAAATCTCGCTAACCCGAAAAGTAGCGGGGTTTATTCTTTAGTAAACAGAAATTTTAAACCAATAGGGAGGAAGAACAAAATGTATAACGTACTTAAAAGAGACGGCAAAATAGCAAATTTTGACGTTAAAAAGATTGCAGACGCTATTACACAAGCATTTGAGGCATGTAACAAACAGTTTAACCCTGATATTATTGATTTCTTGGCTCTTAAAGTTACAGCAGATTTTGAACCAAAAATCAAAGATGGTAACATCGCAGTTGAAGATATTCAGGACAGTGTTGAATCAGTTCTTATTAAGGCAGGTTATGATGATGTTTCAAAAGCATACATTATCTACCGTCGTCAGAGAGAAAAAGTTCGTAACCTTAACGCAACAATGGTTGACTACAAAGCAATCATTGACAACTACCTTAATGTAAATGACTGGCGTGTTAAGGAAAACTCAACAGTTACTTACTCAGTAGGTGGTTTAATTCTTTCAAACTCAGGTGCAGTTACTGCTAACTATTGGCTTTCAGAAATTTATGATGATGAAATCGGCAACGCTCACAGAAACGCTGATATTCATATTCACGACCTTTCAATGCTTACAGGTTACTGTGCAGGTTGGTCATTAAAACAGCTTATCCAAGAAGGTCTTGGTGGTGTTCCCGGTAAAATCACATCTGCTCCTGCAGCACACCTTTCAACACTCTGCAACCAGATGGTAAACTTCCTCGGTATTATGCAGAACGAGTGGGCAGGCG
>CALCBQ010000080.1 GCA_937897215.1 uncultured Clostridia bacterium
CACATCAGCTGCATACACACCTAAGATGATTGACCAGGCTCTTCAGTGCTTCGACAAGGTTTTTGCAAATGTTGCTGTTAAGCCATCTGCAAAATAAATCTTAACTTATTTGGGTGGATGAATTCATCTTCATCCACCCTTTATTAACTAACCAATTTAGATAGAGGTGACTATCATGGATATTATGCAGGCTAAAGAAACTGTTATCAGAGCAGGTAAAGAACTTATCGCAGCAGGGCTTATTGCTCGTACTTGGGGTAACATTTCTTGCAGAATCAGTGAAACACAGTTTGTAATCACACCAAGTGGTCGTGCTTATGAAACTTTGACTCCTGAAGAAATCGTGCTTGTAAATATTGAAGACCTTGAATATGAAGGCGAAATCAAGCCATCAAGTGAGAAAGGTATTCATGCAGCTTGCTACAAACTTCGTCCTGAAGTAAACTTCGTTATACATACTCATCAGGTAAACGCTTCAATTGTTTCTGCTCTTGGTATGGACATTAACAATGTTGAGGGCGAAAATGCACAGGTTGTTGGCACTAACCTTCCTATTGCATCTTATGGTCTTCCCGGCACAAAGAAGCTTCGCAAGGGCGTTATTGATGCAATCACTCGTTCAGACGCAAAAGCAGCAGTTATGGCTCACCACGGCGCAGTTTGTATGGGTGTTGACTATGACGATGCATTCAATGTTGCACAGAAAGTTGAAGATATTTGCGAACAGTATGTTATGGATAAATACACTTCACTTACAGGCAAGGTTGCAGAGAATCTTACAGCAATCAACGATTATGTAGTTGAAAAGTTCGTTAAAAAACCATCAACTGCTCCTGAATTCCCTGCTTGCAAGAGTGAACGCGACGGTTCAGTTTTCAACATTTCTTTAGTTGATGGCGACGGCGCAATCACAAGAATCGACATTGAAACAGGTAACATTATCGCAGGCGATGCTTCAAACGAATCAATCGAACTTCATCGTGCAGTTTACAAAAAACGCGCAGATGTTAACTTTATTTCTCATTCAAAAGACCCTTACACAGTTGCATGCTCAAAAATGGGCAAAACAATGCGTCCTTTAATTGACGACTTTGCTCAGATTGTTGGTGTTACTGTTAAGAGCGCAAAATATGACCCTAACAACTCACTCCAGACTTCAAAGAAAGTTGTTAAGAAACTTAAGGGCAGAAATGCAGTTCTTCTTGAGAATAACGGTGCTCTTTGCGTAGCAGGTAGCGAATACGATGCAGGTGCTATTGAGTTCATTACAAACAAAGGTGCAAAGATTCAGATTAGCGCACAGATGTTTGAAAAAGTTGAGCCAATTAACCCACTTGAAACAAGAATTATGCGTCTTGTTTACAAACTCAAGTATTCAAAACAGGCTGGTAAATAAAGTTTAATACAAATAATTAAGGAGCTTCCAATTTGGAAGTTCCTTTTTTGTGTGTAAAAGATTTAGATGAATTTGAGTTTGTAGGGATGTTTATCGTAGG
Source organism: uncultured Clostridia bacterium (assembly GCA_937897215.1). Classification (GTDB taxonomy): domain Bacteria; phylum Bacillota; class Clostridia; order Oscillospirales; family Acutalibacteraceae; genus Fimenecus. Next base: position 1,497 of record CALCBQ010000080.1, read on the forward strand.
GGTCGGCGTCCTCGACGACCCAAACCA
>CALCBQ010000081.1 GCA_937897215.1 uncultured Clostridia bacterium
CAAAGAGGGAGCGAATTATAAATCTGCGTCGCAGACCCTACACTTTGCGCTTTGCGTTTTGCACTTTGCGTTCAATTCGACAAACTCAAATTTATCAAACAAAAACTATGAATTACTAATTATGAATTTAAACTTAATTCCCCCGTTTAGAGTTTCAGTATTTGGTAATACTTTTATTGAGACTTTATTCGGGAGTGATTTTTTGCAATATTCAAGAGTTGAAATCTGTGGGGTTGATACAACAAAGTTAAAGGTGCTTAAAGAGGCGGAAAAGATTGAACTTCTAAAAAAAATCAAAGAAAACGGCGACCGATATGCACGGCATCAGTTAATTGAGGGTAACTTGCGACTTGTACTCTCTGTTATACAACGATTTTCAAATCGCGGAGAAAACCCTGACGATTTGTTTCAGGTTGGTTGCATTGGTCTTATGAAAGCCATTGATAATTTTGACGTTACACAGAATGTGCGGTTTTCAACTTATGCTGTACCGATGATTATCGGAGAAATTCGTAGGTATTTACGCGATTACAATACAATTCGAGTAAGCCGTTCACTTCGCGACACCGCCTACCACGCTATGCAAATTAAAGAGCGTATTCAAAATGACACAGGCAGGGACGCCACCATTGAAGAAATAGCAAAAGAAATGGAAATAGAGCCCGTTGATGTGGTACTTGCCCTTGAGGCGATAGTCGAACCAATTTCACTTTATGAGCCAGTTTATTCTGACGGTGGGGACACAATTTATGTTATGGACCAAGTGGGAAGCTCAGAAAGTGATGATGACTGGCTTAACGAAATTTCAATAAAAGAGGCAATCAAGAATTTAGGCGAAAGAGAAAAACAAATCTTAAATCTTCGTTTTATGCAAGGAAAAACTCAAATGGAGGTTGCAGAAGAAGTAGGAATTAGTCAGGCACAAGTCAGTCGCCTTGAAAAAGGTGCAATTAAGAAAATTAAAGAGAGCTAAAGCCTATGAATCACAGAAGATGTTGAAATAATAAAAATACGTGTTATTATCGTATTAGCAAATACCTATCTATTAAAAAGAAAGGATTGTTAATATGAAAAAGAAAGTTGTTATTATTATTTCAATTGTATTGGTTTTGGTAATCGCTTTTGCCGGTGTCTGGATTTGGGGAGCAAATAATCCGAAGGTTGCTTTTGATATTGGTAGGCCTGTTGAAGAAACTGATATTTATGTAGAACATATAGGTATTGCTTTAAACGATAGACTAGGATTTATTCCAATGACAGAAAAGAAATTAAAACAAGTTCGTGAAATGTATGAAACCATGATGGAAATTGCGGTTGAAATTACTGAAACTGCTGAAGCTCCTACTCATCTTGAACTCGATTTTGCAAAAGATGATGAGGGTAAAACCGTATGTACTTATCATGGCACACTCACAAAAGACGGCGTTACTTCTGACTACGAGCAAAGCTGGACTTTCGATTACAAACACCCCGAAGAAATTGTATATAACGGCTAATTTGTTATAATCATTCGCACCCCTGCATAAAATAGTGCAGGGGTGTTTTTATGAATTGTTTTGTTACTGATATGCGAGAAAAGGAAGTTATAAACTTAAATGACGGATGCCGATTCGGGTCTGTTTGTGATGTTGAATTTGACACTTGTTCAGGGTGCATTGTTTCAATTATTATTTACGGAAAATCAAAGTGTTTCGGTCTTCTTGGCAGATATGAAGACATAAAAATCTGTTGGAAAGATATTAAGGTAATCGGCGACGATACTATTCTTGTGGATTTTGAGTGTCCTCAAGAATGCAAGAAGTGTTCAAACTCTAATGTGTTTGACAATCTGTTCAAGCACAGATAGGTTGAAAAAATAAAAATAGTGTGATACAATAATCAAAAAAGTATAAATTTCATAGTGGAGTGTGAAAATTTATGAATAACAAAGTTAAACTTACAATCTGTGGTGTGAATTACTATATAAATACTGACGAGAGTCCTGAATATGTTGAGGGGCTTGCTCAAAAAATTGACGAGAGAATGTCTCAAATTATAAAAAGCGGTGCTCTTGTTACTATGACTCAGGCGGCCGTGCTTGTTGCCCTTGAAATGGCTGACGAAGTTGCAAAATCTGAAGAAACCCGTAATCAGGTTAAAGAATATCTTGAAGAAACTGTCAAGGCAAGAAGCGAGCGCGACTACTACAAACGCGAGCTTGAAAGACACAAGACAGAGGTAAAATTCAAGGACGACCAGATTAACCTTTTTGCAAAATCTAACGGAGATAATAATGAATAGTATTGAAATTCTTGCTCCTGTAGGAAGTGAAGAAAACTTAAAAGCGGCGGTGCTTAGCGGTGCTGACGCGGTGTATTTCGGACTTTCAGATTTCAACGCACGAAGAAATGCACAGAATTTTACAGACGAGCAAATTGAAAATGCAATTAAATATTGTCATAGCAGGGGTGTTAAGGTACATATTACGCTTAACACCCTTATTAAAGATGGCGAATTGAACAAAGTTTTTGATGCAATCCGCAAAATTGCAGAGTTTGGCGCTGATGCTGTTATTGTTCAGGATTTAAGCGTCGCTAAAGCAGTTCGTGAAATTTGTCCTACACTCCCAATGCACGCGTCAACACAAATGAGCGTTGGCACTTTAGAAGGGCTTTACGAATTAAAAGCACTTGGTTTTAGCCGTGCCGTTTTACCACGCGAATTAAGTTTTAGTGAAATCGAATATTTATGTAAGCACTCTCCTATTGAACTTGAAATATTTATTCACGGCGCTTTATGTATGTGTGTTTCAGGTCAATGCCTTATGAGTGCAGTTTTAGGCTCACGCAGTGGTAACCGTGGACTTTGCGCCCAACCTTGCAGATTACCATTCAAAGTGGAAAAAGGCACAGGGCACGATTTAAGCCTTAAAGATTTATCCCTTATTACTCATATTCGCAAATTAAGTGATATGGGTATCTGCTCATTCAAAATTGAGGGCAGAATGAAGCGCCCTGAATACGTAAGCGCCTGTGTTACTGCTTGTAAAAAGGCAATCAATGACGAATACAACTTTGATATTGAAAAAGATTTGCACGACCTTTTCTCACGCTCAGGCTTTACTGATGGTTATTTTGCAGACAAGCGTGGCAGAGAAATGTTTGGCTATCGCGAAAAAGAGAATGTGCAATCGGCTACAAAAGAATTGTTACACAAATACGCATCTATTTACGAAAAAGAGCAATCACGCTTTACTGTTGATTTTACATTTAGTGGTGCAATTGGTGAAAACGCCGTGCTTAAAGCGAGCTGCAACGGAAAACAAGTTGAAATAACTAGTGAAAATATTTGCGAAGCACCCATAAACAGACCTATTGCAGTTGAGCGAATTGTTGACTCCCTAAAAAAATGCGGTGGCACTCAATTTGAGGCAGGTAAAATTGATATTGTTGGCGAGGTTGATTACTCGTTGCCTGTTTCTGCACTTAACAATATGCGCCGAAATGCTTTAGAAATACTTGAAAAAGAGCTTTTGGGAGTTTGCGAAAGAAAGTTGCATACTTCCCCTATTCCTACTGAAATCGGCTCAAAAAATGAGAGAAAGATATATTGCAGATTTGACAACATTGGGCAAATCCCTGAAAATATTGATGCAGATTTAGTATTTGTACCACTTAACGTTGACGACGAAATCGTTAAGGATTTCTGTTACGGAATTGAACTCCCACACGGAATGTTTGGCAACGGCGAAAAGGTAGAAAAGATGCTCAAAAACTCATCTACCGATATTTGTCTTTGCCACACACTTGATGCAGTTGCAATCGCGAAAAAATGCGGTAAAACTGTTGTGGCTTCCCCATCAATGAACATTCTTAACTCACTTTCAATGGATGTTGCGAAATCTTTGGGTATTGACGAAGTGATTATTTCAAATGAATGCACAGTTGAGAGTTTTAATCGCATATCGTCCCCTGTTGGTAAAGGCATTACAGTTTATGGCAGAATCCCTTTAATGCTTACTCGCAACTGTCCTGTTAAGAATGGTAAAAGTTGTGCGGATTGCAGGCGAAACAGTGAAATAACTGACAGAATGGGTATAAAATTCCCTGTTAAATGCAGTTTCGGGTATTCTGAAATTTTGAATTCACGACCAACTTATATGGCAGACAGATTACAGGAAATCCGTGAATGCGATATACTGTTTTTCAACTTCACTACTGAATCCACAAAAGAGGTTGAAAGAGTTTTAACGGCTTATAAAAACAAAGAAAAGCCCACCGGCGAATTTACCCGTGGACTTTTATACAGAGGTGTAGAATAATGGAATTAAAGATTAAAAAAGTACGCGAAAATGCAAAAATACCTACACGAGCAACTGTTGGCAGTGCAGGTATGGATTTATATGCTTGTATAGATGAACCAATTACTCTTAAAAAAGGCGACAAAGCGGTAATCCCTACAGGAATTGCAATAGGACTTGACGACCCACATTTTGCAGCATTTATTTATGCTCGTAGCGGTCTTGCAATAAAGCATGGTATTGGTCTTCTTAATTCCGTTGGAGTTATTGACAGCGACTACCGTGGCGAAATCTGTGTTGGTGTGATTAAACAGACTGACCCTGAATACACAATAGAGCCATTTGAAAGAATTGCGCAGATGGTAATTGAGCCGGTTGCTTTACCTGAAATCGTTGAGGTTGAAACTCTTGACGAAACCGACCGCGGTGCAGGCGGATTTGGCTCAACCGGAACAAAATAAATTTAGAATGCAGAAGTAAAAGCGGGAGAAAAATTCTCTCGCTTTTTGTTATAATTTGAACATAGTAAAAAACAACACCCATCGAAATGATGAGTGTTGAAAAATGATAAATATAAAGTTTATCGTTTGCTGAACTGAGGTGCACGACGAGCGCCTTTGAGACCGTATTTCTTTCTTTCCTTCATTCTTGGGTCTCTTGTTAAGAAACCTGCCTTCTTAAGAGCAGGACGAAGAT
>CALCBQ010000082.1 GCA_937897215.1 uncultured Clostridia bacterium
ATAAACGTCTTGTTGATGATATGCATATTCTTACAAAAATCATGAAAAAAAGAAATCCAGATATTCCTTATTTCCTTTTCGGTCATTCAATGGGCTCATTCTGCGCAAGAATTTATGCTACTCATTTCGGTTATGAACTTGATGGTGTGATTCTTTGTGGTACAGGCGATATGCCTGACCTTATCAATGCAGGTGTTGACCTTATTGATATGCTCGTCAATAAATACGGCGTAATGAGAAGAGTTGACAAAGTGGCGGAAATTATGAATAAAGGTTTCTCTGCAATGTCGCCTAAAAAAGAAGAAAGTGCTCTCGCTTGGCTTTCAGAAAATGCAGATAATCGTCTTGCATATTCAAACGACGAACTTTGCGGATTTACATATACTCTCGCAGGGTACAGAGATATTTATAACATTATGCGCGAAGCTTGTGATTCTGCTTGGGCTTATAGAATGCCAAAAGAATTACCGGTTATGATTATTTCAGGTGCTAATGACCCTGTTGGTATGAATGGTAAAGGCGTGTTAGCAGTAGCAGACTCACTTGCAGGTGCAGGAATTGACCCAACAACAATTCTTTACCCTGGTATGCGCCACGAAATTCTTAACGAAACAGATAATGATGTTGTATTTAACGACGTTCTTAAGTTCTTATTATCTATTTATACAAAGGAAGTTTAATCTTGACAAATTTTGTAAGTACAGAACAAATTGAATTACAAAAGAATATAGCAGAGGAAGTGAGTGAGCTTCTTCTTATTCGCCATGGTAAACAACCTAAAGCATTTGTGCATACTTATGGTTGCCAAGGTAACGTTGCCGATAGTGAGCGCATTAAAGGTCAACTCGTACAGATGGGTTACATTATGACAGAAGAAAAAGAAGATGCAGACTTAATTCTTTATAATACTTGCGCAATTCGTGAACACGCTGAAGACCGCGTTTTCGGTAATGTGGGTGCAATAAAGAAGTTAAAGCAGTCAAACCCACAACTTATAATTGCTCTTTGTGGTTGTATGATGCAGCAAACTCACATTCGCGAGAAACTTCAAAAGAGTTATCCGTTTGTTGATATAGTTTTCGGCACACATAATCAATATTTGGTGCCTGAAATTTTCAAAACATATCTCACACGTGGTAAGCGCTTTTTTGCAGATATGACTGAAACCAATCTGGTTGCCGAGGGTATTCCTGCAGTGCGAGATAACTCGGCAAAAGCATGGTTGCCAATTATGTATGGGTGTGATAACTTCTGCACTTATTGCGTAGTGCCTTATGTTAGAGGGCGTGAGCGTAGTAGAAAATCAGCGGATATTATTGCGGAGTTTAAGCAGATTGTTGCAGAAGGGTACAAAGACATCACTCTTCTTGGCCAAAATGTTAACTCTTATGGTAAAGGACTTGACGAAGACATTAACTTTTCAAAACTCATTCGTCAACTCAACGAAATTTCAGGCGATTTTACAATTCGTTTTATGACTTCTCATCCTAAAGATTGCACAAAAGAGCTTATTGACACTATCGCAGAATGCGAAAAAGCGTCAAAGCATATTCATCTTCCTGTGCAGTCGGGTAATAATAGAGTCCTTAAAGAAATGAATCGTCGCTACACTCGTGAAAAGTATCTTGAACTTATAAATTATGCTAAAGAAAAAATTGAAGGACTTTCACTTACAAGCGATATAATCGTTGGCTTCCCTGGTGAAACTTATGAGGAGTTTCGCGACACATTATCTCTTGTAAAAGAGGTAGGTTACACATCACTTTTCACATTCATTTTCTCATCTCGAAAAGGTACAAAAGCAGCAGAAATGCCTGACCCTGTATCTTACGAAGAAAAGAATAAATGGTTTAAGGAACTTTGCGACTTGCAAGAAGAAATAGCAAGTACACATAGTGCAAATATGCAAGGTAAAACTTATCGTGTACTTTGTGAAGGCGAAAGTAAAACCTTAGATGGTTATTTTGCAGGGCGTACCGATGGTAATGTTATTATTGAATTCCCTTGCACAAATACAGATTTAATCGGCAAATTCTGTAATGTAAAAGTTACAGAGCCGTTAAATTGGCTCGTCAGAGGCGAGTTAGTATAAATAAGTCAAAAAATAAAGTAAAAATAAAGGAGTACAAAACTTATGTCACTTGAAAAACTTACAAGAGAGCTTGGTAAAGCAATTCAGCAGGATGAAAGATACCTTGCAATGCAGAAAGCAATCGAAGCAAACGAAAAAGATACTGCTCTTAATGAGCTTATGAGCAAAATCCAGCTTATTCAGGTATCTTATCAGCACGAAGCATCAAAAGAAGAGCCAGATGAAGGCAAAATGAAGGCTTATGATGAAGAATTCCGTAGTGTTTACACAGAAATCATGATGAATGAAAATATGCGTAACTACGAAATGGCAAGAAAAGACATTGATGACCTTATGAACTTCCTTACAGGCATTCTTGCTATGTGCGTTAACGGTGATGACCCTGAAACTTGCGACCCAACTGCACATCAGTGTGGTGGCGACTGCTCAGGTTGTCATTGTGATTGTGGCGACGAAGGTTGCAACCATTAATCAAAATCTAATCGCTCTTGGCTCCCCTGAAAGGGGAGCTGTCAGCGAAGCTGACTGAGGGGTCAATCACCTCAAAAAATCTATTTACCAAAGAAGGACTAAAAATATGGCACTTTCCCCAATGATGCAACAATACTTTCAAATAAAAGAAAATTATCAAGACACCATATTGATGTTCCGACTTGGTGACTTTTACGAGATGTTCTTTGACGATGCTAAAACAGCATCAAAAGAGCTTGAACTTGTGCTTACAGGTCGCGATTGTGGACAAGAAGAAAGAGCCCCAATGTGTGGCGTACCATTCCATAGTGCAGATGGTTATATTGCAAAACTTGTTTCCCGTGGTTATAAGGTTGCAATCTGTGAGCAAATGGAAGACCCGGCTGCCGCAAAAGGTATTGTAAAGCGTGATGTTATTCGCGTTATTACACCTGGTACTGTAATCGAAAGTTCAATGCTTGACGAGTCAAAGAATAACTATCTCGCATCTGTTTGTGCATCTAACGGTAATGTTGGTATGTGCTTTATCGATATTTCAACAGGCGAGGTCAATTTAACAGAATTCAGCGAAAATGTAGAACAAAGAGTAATTAACGAAATGGGTAGATATAACCCAACTGAGATTATTCTCAATAAAGAGGTTGTATCTTTCAATTCTCTTAAGGATTTCATTTCTAAAAAGCTTGAAGCGTCTGTTGAGTTATTGATTGAAGAATTTGAATTCGCTAATGCAGAGTTACTTTGCAAAGAGCATTTTAATACTAACGATTTAACAACTCTTTCACTTAATCAGCGTGATACTGCAGTTTGTGCATTAGGTGCATCACTTGCATACTTAAAATCAACACAAAAGCGTGATTTAGAGAATATCAAGAGCGTTAATTTCTATACTGATGCTAAATTTATGAATCTTGGTATTTCTGCAATCCGTAACCTTGAACTTTTAGAAACCATGAGAGATAGAGACCGTAAGGGCTCACTTCTCTGGGTGCTTGACAAAACAAAAACCGCAATGGGTAAGCGTATGCTCCGTTCTTTTATTGAACGCCCTTTGTATGATTGTGCCGAGATTTCAAAGCGCCTGAATTCTGTGGACGAGCTTTACGGCAATACTGAACTTCGTGAGAGTGAAACAGAGCTTTTAGTAAGTGTTTACGATATGGAGCGTCTTATGACTCGTATCGTATACAACACTGCAAATGCAAAAGAATTGCTTTCTCTTTGCACAACACTTGAAAACTTGCCGGAGCTCAAAAATAACCTGAAAGATGCAAATAGTACTATGTTAAAATACATATATAACGAAATTGATGTATTGGCAGATGTTTGCTCACTTATTAAGGTTTCAATTAAAGAAGATGCACCATTCTCAGTCCGCGAGGGTGGAATGATTAAAGATGGCTTTAATAAAGAGCTTGACGAGCTCCGTGATATCGTAAATGGTGGTAAATCTATTCTTGCAAAGCTTGAAGCCGACGAGCAAGAAAAAACAGGTATCAAGAAGCTTAAAATCGGCTATAACAAAGTTTTCGGTTATTACTTTGAAGTGCTTAACTCTTATAAGGAGTTAGTGCCTGATACATACATAAGAAAACAAACACTTTCAAACTGTGAGCGTTATATTACACAAGAACTTAAAGAGCTTGAAACTAAAGTCCTTGGTGCACAAGAGCGAATCGTTGGTCTTGAATATGAGATTTTCAATTCAATCCGTAAAAAGATTGCAGGGGAGTATTTAAGAACTCAAAGAACTGCTCATGCAGTAGCACTTTTAGACGTTCTTTGCTCATTCGCAACAGTTTCACTTAAAAATAACTACATTCGTCCTGATATTAACGATAAAGGTGTAATCCGTATTTACGAGGGCAGACACCCTGTGGTTGAAGCGTTGCAAAAGCATACTATGTTTGTGCCTAATGATACAATTCTTGATTGTAGTGATAACCGTATGGCTGTAATTACCGGTCCTAATATGGCAGGTAAATCAACATATATGCGACAGATTGCAATAATTACAATTATGGCGCAAATGGGTTGCTTTGTTCCTGCAAAGTCAGCGGATATCGGCATTGTTGACAGTATTTTCACTCGTGTTGGTGCATCTGACGATTTAGCATCAGGTCAGTCAACATTTATGGTTGAAATGAATGAGGTTGCAGAAATTCTTAAATACGCAACAAAAGATTCACTTATAATTCTTGACGAAATCGGTCGTGGTACTTCAACCTTTGACGGTATGAGTATTGCTCGTTCAGTTGTTGAGTATATTGCCGATAAAAAGAAAATCGGCGCAAAAACACTTTTTGCAACTCACTATCACGAACTCTCCGAACTTGAAG
>CALCBQ010000083.1 GCA_937897215.1 uncultured Clostridia bacterium
TGTAAAGGGAGGGATTTTTAATGAGTCAGGTAAAAGTTAAAGAAAACGAGTCCTTAGAAAGCGCTCTCAGAAGATTTAAGAGACAGACTTCTCGTGATGGTGTCATTCAGGAAGTTAGAAAAAGAGAGCATTACGAAAAGCCTTCTGTAAAGAGAAAGAAGAAGTCTGAGGCAGCCCGTAAGCGTAAGTTCAAATAATCTTATGCTTTTTTAGGCGTGTTCAAAAAGAAAAAGCGGGTAATCCCTCGGCGGAATACCCGTTATTTTTATTTCAGGAGAATTTATTATGGTTTCAGCTATGCCAAAATTCCGCTACAAAAGTGTTCTTGATATTACCATTGAGGATTTACAGAAAATGGGTGCAAAAGCAGTTGCCCTTGATATTGACAACACAATTTGTAACGACGGAAAACAAAATTGCATAGAAGGTCTTGAAGATTGGATTGCAAGCGTGCAGAATGCAGGTGTTCGCGTTATGATTTTATCCAACGCTATGCCCCGTCGTCCTAAAAACATTGCAAAACGATTAGGACTCCCGTATCTTGCCATGGCAAGAAAACCGAAATCCCACAAACTTGTCAAAGCTGCAGAAATGATGAATATCAATATAAGTGAACTTGCTATGGTCGGCGACCAACTTTTCGCAGATGTAATGGCAGCAAACGACTGTGGGGCTATTGCAATCCGCGTTGAACCTCTTGAAGGCGAAACCCGATTCAAAAAGTTTTACGAAAGACGTCGAGCAAAAGAAACTCCTGTTTTAAAAGAATTTGAAAAATTACACGGATTTGGTTACTATGATTAAAGATTTACAGAACTTATTAAAAGAACAACAAAGTGGCACTTGCGCTTTGATTATCTCCCCTGAAAACAGAAAGTATTTTACTGAATTTGAGTCTTCTGACGGATTTTTACTTGTATCTCCCCAGCGTGCAGTATTTATTACTGACGGCAGATACATCGAAGCCGCGGAAAAACAGATTTCGAACTGTGAAGTACGACTTCTTGGCAAGACATATCCGCAGATTGCCGAAGTCCTTAAAGAAATGAATTGTAGCAGATTGCTTGTTGAATCAACAAGAATGACTGTCTCTACATATAACTCACTTAAAGGTGTACTTAAGAAAATTCCTGTGTCAACTGATACAACACTTGACACCATAATCAATACACTTCGTTCAATCAAAACTGAATATGAAGTTGAAAGCATAGTAAAAGCTCAAAAAATTGCAGAAGATGCATTTGAACATATTCTTAAATTCATAAAAATCGGCGTTACTGAAAAAGAAATCGCACTTGAACTTGATTTTTATATGCTCAAGCACGGTGGCGAGGGACTTTCTTTTGAAACAATCGCGGTAAGTGGCAAAAACTCATCAATGCCACACGGCGTGCCAAGTAATAAAAAAATTGAAAACGGTAATTTTATCACTATGGATTTTGGTACAATCATAAATGGTTACCATAGCGATATGACAAGAACTGTTGCAGTAGGTTATGCTACTGACGAAATGAAAAATGTGTATGACACTGTACTTAAGGCGCAACAAAACTGCCTTAATAATCTCAAAGCAGGTGTAAGTTGTAAAGACGGCGACGAATTTGCTCGTTCGGTAATAAGAGATGCGGGCTACGAGCAATATTTTACCCACTCAACAGGACATGGCGTAGGCGTAGAAATTCACGAATTTCCTAACCTTTCCCCTGCGTCTGACAGCATTTTACAAAAAGGCAACATTGTAACTGTTGAGCCTGGTATTTATATTCCTGAAAACTTCGGCGTAAGAATTGAAGATATGGCACTAATTACTGAAAACGGATGCACAAATCTTACAAGCGCACCGAAAGAATTGATAATATTATAAAATAATTCGACAAATTTGAGTTTGTCGGGCTAATTGCATAGACACAACCTACTACCCTCCCTCCATGAGGGAGGTGGCAAAATCGAAGATTTTGACGGAGGGAGTTTTACAATTGCACATATTACTCCCTCAGTCTGCTTCGCAGACAGCTCCCTCAAAGAGGGAGCGGAACACGTACTCATAAAACACCCCGACAAACTCAAATTTATAAAAATTTATTTCAAAAAAAACATTGTTATAACAGCTCCAACCCCTGCTGATGTGAGTAATTCTGCAACCAAAAATGCTTTGCTCTTGATTTTTTGCTTGCGGGTTTTTGGCACACCAACAGAATTTTTTATGCTTTTTAACGCGTTGCCTTTCAATTTGCTATCACTTTCGGCGGAATATTCAGGTCGAACAAAAAACAGGGCTTTTTCAAAATATTCGCACCCTGTTTCATGAATTTCAAGTACTTGACGGTTAACACCTTTAAGCATATAAAAATCCTCGCACTTCTATTTTTAGTATTCACAAATATTGTTGGTTTTTTAGTCATTTTTATACTAATCTTTGTGAACATTTTCACATAAAAATTTGTCAATATGGGATTTTAACCAAAAATTATTACAAAGATTTTTATACAAATAGTATAAAGAACTTTTCAACGAAATTGTTGAAAACTCTGTTGAAAATGTTTATAACTTCCGCTAAATTCAATAGTTTATCGCGATTTTTTCCATTTTTCGACAACTCTTTATAAAGATTGTTAAAAAGATGTCAAATACAATTTGTTTTAAACACTTGACAATTTATACAGAATGGAACATACCTCTGTTATAAATTATCTAAAACTTTTGTGCAATTTCACATTAGTATTATTTAATAGAATTTTCATAAAATTTTGTCTATTTTGCAAAGGATTTTTATTATGAAAAATTGCTTTACAATTCCATTGCCCCAAACTTTTAACCTCTCACTTTGTCTTGATTGTGGTCAGGCATTCCGTTGGCAGAATGAGGGCTCAAAATGGCACGGTGTCGCATATGGAAAACACATTACAATTGAACAAACAGAGACCGAACTGATTTTCTATAATTGCACAGAAGAAGATTTCAATTCAATCTGGAAAAACTATTTCGACCTTGACTGCGATTATGAGAAAATAGTATCAGAATATGATGACAACTACTTAAAACAAGCAGTTAATGAGTATAACGGAATCAGAATTCTTCGTCAGGAACCGTGGGAGGCACTTTGTTCTTTTATTATTTCACAGAACAACAATATTCCTCGTATTAAAGGTATTATTGAGCGTCTTTGTGAAGAATTCGGCGACGGAGAAACAGGGAAAAAGTCATTCCCATCTGCCGAAAAACTTGCCGTTCTTACTGTTGAAGATTTAGCACCACTTCGCGCAGGATTTCGTTCTAAATACATTATAGATGCGGCACAAAAGGTGGCGAACGGCGAAATTGATTTTGAGAAAATCAAGGGAGAGCCAATTGAATTCGGCCGTGAAGAATTGCAAAAAATCAAAGGAGTGGGTGCAAAGGTTGCAGAATGCACTCTTCTTTATGGGTTTCATAAAGTGGAAGCATTCCCCATTGATGTGTGGGTAAAGCGTATTATGGCAGAAATGTACCCTGACGGATTACCTAAATGTACAAAAGGTACTGAAGGTATTGCACAACAATATTTATTCCACTGGCGAAGAATGCAAAATAAATAAACAGAAATTTATAATATGACTTATAATTTATAAACCCTTGACTTTTGGCCATTTCTTTGTTATTATTTAGTAAATCAAATACGGTTATATCTCGTCATCTTGGCGAGTGAAAAAGGAACCCCATCGCAGTTTTGCGATGGGGTTTTGGGTTTTTATTGAGTTATTTTAAGGCATCATACGTGCCAAGAATCATACATTCTTTTTTATCGTCTTCTAAGCGCTGCAACGCTTTTTCTCTTGCCCGTTTGGCTCTTTTTATTTTCTTAATCGTAGAGACTGCAAGAAAAATACTGATTGTAGGTAAAGCAACAACAGCCCCTGCCCACACACCACCGGCAAGTCGTATCAACGGCTCCAATCCAGTCAATCCACAAGCAGTAGTAAAGGCAAGAACACCAAAAAGAATAAGTCCTATACCTATAATATATAAAGGTACATATTTTTTTGCCTCGCGAATTTCTTGCTTTGTGTTTTCTTCGATTTTCATAACACTTTTGTTGTACATTGAACGAGTTAACACAATCTGGTCTGTATTGGGTTTTAACTGCCCGTGATGAACAGCATCAAAATATTCACGACCAACTGGTTTTTCTTCTTCACAAACAACATTCTCATCAAACATTCTGTTGACAAGATGTGAAATATCCTCTTTTTCTTCAGTTGGTTCAAGCGTGTCCACTTTTAATTTTTCATCCATTCTGCTCACCTGCTTGCATCATAAAGTCCTAAAAGCATTTGCTCAAATTTATCTTCTTCAAGAATTTCAAGGGCTCTTTTTCTTTTTTCTTTATACTCCTTTATGTTTTTGATGGTGCTATACAGAAATGCACCGAACAACCCTGTGCTTATAGTCAGAATCATCCAACCTACACCAAAAAAGAATCCACCTGCACCCCAAGTACCACGAATGTAGTTTCCATCAACACGCACAAAATACTTTTGAGAATCCGCCTCAACAAAAAGTTGAAAATATGCAAGCGCAATTGATATAGAATATACCGCTACAAACATAAGAAGTATATAGACAATTAAAAGCACCAAAAATTTTTTCTTTTCGTCTTTAATGCTTTTGGTAAATCTCTGCTCAACCTTTTCTCGCATTTCGTAATGTTTTGTTCTTGTAAGACGAACATCTTTATTGAGAAAATCCATACTTTCGCCAAAAATCTCATACAGATAATCTCGATTCATTGTTTCGCCTTTAATAAAACTTGCCGTGTTCTCGTCAAACATTGAATTTGGAATATGAGAAATATCTTCTTTTTCTCCGGTTGTTTCAAGTATATCTACTCTTAATTTTTCGTCCATAACTTACCTATTTTTCAGCATCATAAGTGCCAATATCAATACAAATCTTTTTTCGGTTTTCTAAATCATTAAGGCGTTCTTGTTCTTTCTTTTTTATCTGTTTCTTACGAATTATAATACTTCCTAGAGGAAGCGAAAGAACACAAGGTGCTGACAACATAATTAGTGCTAACGTTCTTTCACGGTAGTTTATAAATGGGTCATCAAAAACAATAGGAATTAAAATAATCACCATTGCAATTTCTATTATTATATTAAATATCGCAGGAATTAAAAAGAACGGAAATGTCTTTTTAATTCTCGCCTTTTCTTCATCAAAATATGTTGTAATATCGTGATATTCGGCAAGATATTCACTGCGAGTCATTGTGGGCAAATCGCTATTACCTGTATAAAGTCCATTACTCATATTCTTGCCACTCCGCTTTTTTCTGCTGCTTTTGCTACTGCTTTTGCAACAGTTACACCTACACGCTCGTCAAAGGCTTTCGGCAAAATGTAATCTTCATTTAATTCGTCATCCGATACAAGAGATGCAATCGCCTCGGCTGCGGCAAGTTTCATATCTTCATTAATGTCCCTCGCTCTGCAATCAAGAGCACCGCGGAAAATTCCGGGGAATGCAAGCACATTGTTAATCTGATTGGGGTAATCGCTTCTGCCTGTGCCAACAACTTTTGCCCCTGCATTTTTCGCTTTTTCAGGCATAATTTCAGGCACGGGATTTGCCATAGGGAAAACCACAGCATTTTCTGCCATTGATTTAATCATTTCTTCTGTAACAATATTCGGCGCAGAAACACCAATAAAAATGTCTGCACCCTTAAGGGCGTCTTGAAGTGTGCCTTTAAGGTTATTTTTGTTAGTAATTTCTGCCATTTGCGACTGCGCAGGATTCATCCATTCTTCGCCAATACACAGAATTCCCATTTTGTCGCACATTATAATATTGCCTGCTCCCATTTTATGTATAAGCTTTGCAATTGCAATTCCCGCCGCACCTGCGCCACTGAATACAACTGTGCAATCTTCAATGTTTTTATTTACAACGCGGAGTGCATTTTTAACCGCCGCACCCACAACTACTGCTGTACCGTGTTGGTCATCGTGAAAAACGGGAATATCAAGTTTTTCTTTTAACTTTCTTTCAATTTCAAAGCATCGCGGAGCAGAAATATCTTCAAGATTTATTCCGCCGAAACTACCTGCAAGAAGTGAAATGCAGTTGACAATTTCGTCAACATCTTTGCTACGGACACAAAGAGGAATAGCGTCAACTCCGCCAAACTCCTTAAAAAGCACACACTTGCCCTCCATAACAGGCATACCGGCCTCAGGACCAATATCTCCAAGCCCTAAAACTGCAGTACCGTCCGTTACAACCGCCACGGTATTCCAACGGCGAGTAAGCTCGTAAGATTTGTTTATATCTTTCTGAATTTCAAGGCAAGGAGTAGCCACACCGGGAGTATAAGCCAACGATAACGACTCTTTGTCGCTGACTTTTGCCCTTGCGGTAACTTCAATTTTTCCTTGCCACTCGTAATGGAGTTTTAAACTTTCTTTCGCGTAGTCCATAGTATTCGCCTCTTTTTTACTGCCTTTCAAAATACTCATCATCAGCAATATAATATGTACGAACAAACCCATCTTCTGACACAAACACGAT
Organism: uncultured Clostridia bacterium; assembly: GCA_937897215.1. Taxonomy (GTDB): domain Bacteria; phylum Bacillota; class Clostridia; order Oscillospirales; family Acutalibacteraceae; genus Fimenecus. Next base: position 6,553 of record CALCBQ010000083.1, read on the forward strand.
TTCGCCCGTGCTTGAAAGATAATAAACCTTATCATTGTCGCCTTCGTCAGTTTCAATTTTCACTTGTGCTTTTGGATTTTGTATTACATTATTTGCTTTGATAAGATATTCTTCCGCCGTTTCGCACTCTGTCGCCTCTTTATGCTCATAAAAATGACTCATCAGTTTTTCAGGAGTACGAAAGGTTAATATTTTTGCCATTAGTGTTCAACCCAATCTCTTGAACGCTCAACCGCACGAAGCCAACCGCGATATCTCTTTTCGCGTTTTTCTATATCCATTTTTGGTTCGAAAACTTTATCAACTTCACGGATTTTCTCGATTTCTGCAGTATCTTTCCAGAATCCTACCGCAAGACCTGCAAGGTAAGCAGCACCAATTGCAGTTGTTTCAACCATTTTTGGTCTGTTTACATTTGTTCTAATCATATCAGACTGAATCTGCATCATAATATCACTTACAGATGCGCCACCGTCAACGCGAAGTTCTGAAAGATTAATATCTGAATCTTGTTTCATTGCTTCAAGCAAGTCTGTCATCTGATATGCAATTGCTTCAAGCACGCTACGGCAGATGTGAGCCGCATTTGCACCGCGAGTAAGTCCTACAATAGTACCTCTTGCATACATATCCCAATAAGGAGCGCCAAGACCTGTAAATGCAGGAACGAAATAAACACCATTCGCATTAGGAACGCTCTCTGCCAATTCATCACAACGGCGTGCAGACGGAATAAGTTGTAAATCATCGCGAAGCCACTTAATAACTGAACCCGCATTGAAAGCCGAACCCTCAATAGCATAAGTAACTTTGTCGCCAATGCCCCATGCAACACCTGTAACGAGATTATTTTTTGACTCAACACGTTTGTCGCCTGTATTCATAAGCAAGAAACAACCTGTACCGTATGTATTCTTTGCCTGACCTTTTTCGAAGCATCCCTGACCGAAAAGTGCTGCGGGCTGGTCGCCGATTGCACCTGAAATAGGTACGCCTGCCAATTCTTCAATACCCATAACACTCTTTGCAACTGTACCGTAAACCTTACTTGATGGTACCGCTTCAGGGAGCATAGCCATAGGAATACCGAGTTTTGCACAAAGATATTCATCCCAGCAAAGTTTATCAACATCAAAAAGCATTGTTCTTGATGCGTTTGAATAGTCAGTTATATGCA
>CALCBQ010000084.1 GCA_937897215.1 uncultured Clostridia bacterium
CTATGGGTTTAGTACTTGTAATGACAACAAGCAAAAAAAGAGTATTTTCAAAATAAATTACAAAAATAAAATGTAGGGCGGGGGCTTACGCTCCCGCTATCGTTTTTAAAGGAGTAAATTATATGAAAAAACGAATTTTGAGTATTATACTGGTGCTTTGCTTGTGTTTAAGTGCATTTCCAATATCAGTTATTGCAACAGAAAATGAGGAAATCACAATTCTTTATACAAATGATGTGCATACATATATTGATGGAGATATTACTTATTCAAAATTAGCATCACTTAAAGATACTTGTGAAAATGTGTTGCTATTAGATGCCGGAGACCATATTCAGGGTACTGCATATGGCTCTATGGACAAGGGTAAAACTATAATTGAATTAATGAGTGCAACTGGGTATGATGTGGCAACTCTCGGAAACCACGAGTTTGATTACGGAATGTCAGGTTGTATGCAGGCAATTGATTGGGCAGACTATTCTTATGTTTCTTGCAATTTCTATCACGAGGAAAATGGCGTGGTAGGTAACAGCGTGCTTGATGCTTATAAAGTATTCGATATAAACGGCACTAAAATTGCGGTAATCGGTATTACTACTCCTGAAACCTTTACATCTACAACTCCTGCATATTTTCAGGATGAAAACGGTAATTACATTTATGGAATTGCAGGTGGAAATGACGGGGAAAAACTTTATAATGCAGTGCAAAATGCTATTGACAACGCTTCACAAGAAGCTGATGTAATCATAGCTCTCGGTCATCTTGGGGACGGAGAAACTTCAGCACCTTGGCGTTCAGAAGATGTAATTGCAAATACTTCGGGACTTGATGCTTTCATTGACGGTCATTCTCATTCTACAATCCCAATGAAAGAAGTGGCCGACAAAAACGGCAACATGGTTATTCTTACCCAAACGGGCGAGTATCTTAATGCAGTAGGTAAAATGACTATTACTGATGATAGCATTACAACAGAACTTTTAACTGCTCAAGATTTAGCTAACATTATTCCAAAAGCAGAAGTCAAAGCTATTGAAGATGCTTGGGTAAGTGAAATTGATGCAAAATTAGGCGAAAAAATCGGTTCAGCAGAAGTTATTCTTGATAATTATGATGAAAACGGTAATCGACTTGTTCGCTTGCAAGAAACTAATTCAGGCGATTTTTCTGCAGATGCACTTTATTATCTGTTCGACAGTATGAATATGGATGTTGATGTGGCAGTTATGAATGGTGGCGGTGTACGAAACAACGCGGTAACAGGGGATATTACATACAAAACCTGTAAAGAAATTCATACTTTCGGCAATGTGGCTTGTTTGCAGACTGTTACGGGACAACAACTTTTAGACGCTCTTGAATGGGGTGCTCGTTCAGTAGGCGTTTCTGAAGAAGGCAGTTTTCTTCATGTTTCAGGAATTACCTATAAAATTGACACATCAATTCCCGATACTACAAAGAAAGACGACAAAGGCGTGTGGATTGGCGGACCTGAAAAGTACCGTGTTCACAGCGTAAAAGTTTTTAATAAAGATACAAACGATTGGGATGACCTTGACCTTAAAGCAACCTACAATCTTGCCGGCTATAACTATACACTTCGTGATTTAGGTGGCGGTTTTGCGATGTTTAATGGTGCAGTAAATGTGCTTGACTATGTAATGGAAGACTATATGGTACTTGCAAATTATGTTAAAGGCTTTGAAAATAGCCTTGTGAAAGCAAAAAATTCGCCGCTTACCGCGAAATACTCAAACTTTTTGGTAGATTATGGCACGGTAAACGGTAGCGGACGAATTGTTAATGAGGCAACTCCTACCATTGAAGAAACTAAACCTGCACCAAAACCTGAAATCCCAAATACAGACGCAACTGTGAATAATGTGAATAGCAACGGTTGGTTTGCTGTTATGCTTACATTGTCTATGGGCTTGGCACTCGTAATGACAACAAGCAAAAAAAGAGTATTTTCAAAATAACCTTTAAAATAATAAAAAAGGAACAACTCAGTTGAGTTGTTCCTTTTGCTTTGCATTAATTACATTAACCCTAATTTGAATTTGATATTCGCAATTGCTCGTTTTGTTTTGATTGAGCGTTGTGTTTTAGGAGAGTTATCTTCTTTAAAATCAACATTTTCTCCGTTGATTTCGTTAATTACACCATCGTCTGATACACTGAAAACTGTGTATTTAAGGTGTGCGGCTTCATCTTCAAACAATACTGCAAAGTTACCGTCAGAAAGTTCAGTTAAACAAGAATAACCGTAAAATCCCTGTGTTAAGTGGTATTTACTAATCCATTTAACTGTGCCATCATCTTCTGTAACACCAACGCGAAGAATTCCGTCGGCTCTCGCTTTAAGATTTCCACCTGCAGAGCAGAGGATTACTTGTTTACCACCAATCTTCTTTGATGTTTCCATAAGTGAAACCATGCAGTTTCTAGTTCCCTCAAGTGAACGGTCGGCACGGAATTCTGTCCAAGTTTCGCCACCATCAGTACTGTCAGCGAATGCTATATAGTTGCTTAAGTTTCTTGCATAAATACGAAGTGCCTTGTAATTCTTGCCTTCAATTTTTACAAGTTGTGCTTCACTTGTTTTTTGGAGTCCCTTTTTAATCTTGATTTTGTTACCTCTATGCCAAGTTTCTCCGTTATCGTCAGTATAAACTACACTTGCATTTTCAAAAATAGGGTCTTTAAAAAGCCCGTTGTTATCATAAACACAGAAAAGAATTCGTTCTTTACCATTGTGATTGATTACAACACCACGACCAGGGCCAACACCTAAAAATGACTCTTTTTCATTCTTTACAAACTCTGAAATAATCTGCGGTGTACTCCATGTTTTGCCGTTATCGTCGCTATAACGCACCCAGAGATATGTAGTTTTGTAGCACTTTAATTCAGATGCGCTATAGAAAATATTCTGTTGAATTTTAACGCCTTCGCTACCTTTTTGCTCTGTATAAAGTGGCTCGCCGTTTTTGTAAAGACGGAATTCACGGTCGATTGAATACTCTGTAATGTTATTACTATTTCTCTCGAAAATCGGAGCAAAATCCCCATCAAAATCGCCAACATAAAAACCGAATGACTCTAACTTATCGCCATTGTTACCATTTGTGAGAAGAAGATGCTTTTTGCCGTTAATTTCACAGTATCCCGTACCTGTTTTGCATTGAAGATAACCGCATTCTGACGGTTGAGCGTCTGCAAGCATAAAAATTCTGCCTGTTTTTGACTGCGCAATAGCCGAGTCAATAAATGACGCGCTGTCAGTTGATGTAACTGTGTCTGCGTAGTCGTCAAAGTGGTTAACCATTACATATTCCCAGTCGGTATAACCATCTTTTGAAATGGCAACGGCAATATCAATATTGTTAGGGGAGTCAGAGCCGTGGCCATAACGGATGTCCGCGCCTGCCATTACGCTGCCATCATTAAGTGTGTAAAGTGCAGGAATACGATTGCGCTCAGACCCGAACTCTTTATTGGCAAAAATTTGCTCGTAATTGATTTTTGAACTCATAAAAATCTCCTAATTATTCAAACAAGAATTTTTTGAATGTATCAATATATTCTTTTGCACGAACAGCATTTGTGCTTTCAGCAAATATACGAAGAAGTGGCTCTGTGCCGGAGAAACGGCAGATTACAAAACCGTCTTCAAAATAAACCTTACAACCATCTTCATAGTTTACGCGTGTGATTTCATCTTTGAATGTAGGAAGCAGTTTGTCAACCATAAGTGTTTTATTAACCATTGGTTTAACTTCAGGAGCAAAGCGCATATCGTCTTCAACCATTACAAATGTGCCAAATTCCTTTTTAAGCTCATTTAGAAGTTCAGAAGGAGATTTGCCTGTAACACTTACCATTTCAGCGAAAAGAGATGCAGCATAAACTGAGTCCTTACCGTGAATGTGTCCGCGTACTGTAAGACCGCCTGATGACTCGCCACCAAGAACTGCGTCAACCTCGTCAATTTTTGATGAAATATATTTGAATCCAACAGGGACTTCAAAGCATTTTTCACCAAAACTTTCTGCAATTTTATCAAGCATGTGAGTTGTAGCGAGGTTTCGAACTACCGGACCGTGCCAACCCTTGTATTTTACAAGGTAATAGTACAAAAGACAAAGAATTTCGTTAGCATTTATGTAGTTGCCGTTAGCGTCAATAATGCCAAGACGGTCGCCGTCGCCGTCCATAGCAATACCAAAATCATAACCGCCGTTTACAACCTGATTGCGAAGTGTAAACAAAGTTCTTTCAGAAGGCGCCGGCATAACACCGCCGAAATATGCATCACGATTAACATTGATTGTATCAATTGTGCATCTTGCTGTATGGAAGATTACAAGTAACGGATATGTACCTGAACCGTGCATTGAGTCAAAAAGAACACGAAGACCACGCTCACGCATAGCATTCATATCAAGAAGACCGATAATGTCGTCAAGGAATTTGTTGAAAGGATTTTTAATATATGTAACAAGTCCTTTTTCAACTGCATCATCAAATGGTGTGAATTCTACATTATCAGTTGAAGCAATTAATTCTTCAAGATGGTTTGTGATTTCAAGGGGAGCATCTCTGCCTTCTTCAACAATAAGTTTAATACCATTGTAGCTTGAAGGGTTGTGGCTTGCAGTAATTTCAATACCAAAATCAAGCCCTTTATCTTTAACTGTGTGCATAACAAGAGGTGTAGGCACACTTCTTTCCATAAACCATACATTTATTCCGTCAGAGGTAAGCACTTCTGCTACCCATTTTGCCGCATTTTCAGAAAGAAAGCGTCTGTCATAACCTATAATTACAGGTTTTTCTGTTTTGCCTTCTTCTTGCATAAGTAAACTAATGCCTTTTGCAACTCTGCGCACATTTTCGCAAACGAAATCATCGCCGATAATTGCACGCCAACCACCTGTACCAAATGAAATTTTGTTCATGAATACCACCTCTAATATTTTTACTCTGAACTTTATAATACCAAAATTTCTCTGTATTGTAAATATTTATACAAAAAAATTCCCACAAGAAAATATCTTGCAGGAAGATTATTTATTTTTTCTTTTCGGGAATAACAAATATAAATAAGAGTGAACTTAAAAGAAGAATCATAGGGTAGAAAAGACGTGAAATCATCTGGAATGCGGTCAATTCATAACCTAATGTGTTCACAACTGAAAGTGCTACAAGAATTTGCGCGCCGTATGGGAGAAATCCTTGGAAAATACAAGAGAATGTGTCAAGGATTGATGCGGTTTTTCTAGGCGTTATGTCAAAATCCTTTGCCATTTCACTTGCAATCGGATTAGCCATAACAATAGCAACTGTGTTGTTTGCGGTGGCAATGTCCATAAGTCCTACTAAAAGACCAATGCCAAGCTGACCACTCTTTTTGCCCTTGAAAATCTTGCGGATTCCGTTAAGAAGTGCTTCGAATCCACCGTTATATTTAATAAGCGCACAAAGTGATGCCACAAGAATTGCAACCATTGATGTTTCAAACATACCTGAAGCGCCAGTACCCATATTTGCAAGCAAATCAACGAATGCAACTGAATTTGTAGCAAGCATTATAATACTGCCCGAAACAATACCGATTAGCAGAGTTAAGAATACATTTATACCAATAATTCCGCTTATAAGCACAAGCACATAAGGAAGAATCTGAAGCATATCGTAACTTTTACTGATGTTTTCAGTGATTTCTGTATTAAACGATAATGCAAGAATAATGCCGAGTGTTACAATTGCGGCAGGTACAACAATTGCAAAGTTTGTGCGGAACTTGTCTTTCATCTGGCAACCCTGACCATTACAAGCAGCAATAGTAGTGTCAGAAATAAATGAAAGGTTGTCGCCAAACATAGCGCCGCCAACTACCGTGCCAACACAAAGGGGTAGTGAAAAGCCCGAACCCTCAGCAACTGCAACCGCAATTGGAGTAATAAGAGTGATTGTACCGACTGATGTACCCATAGCTGTAGAAACGAAACAACTTATAATAAAAAGCACAACAACCGCAAGTCGTGGGGGAGTAATTGAAAGCATAAAATACGCTACGCTTTCTGCAGAATCTCTGCCGACTACACCAACAAAAATACCTGCAAGCATAAAGATTAAAAGCATTGTGATAATATTTTTGTCGCCTACACCTTGCCCCATAATCTCAAACTTTTTGTCAAGAGAAATACCTTTTGTCTGAAGCACGGCCACAAGCAATGCCACAAGAAAAGCCACAACAACGGGTACGTTGTAAAATCCCATAGGAATTTTCATAACATATTCAAAAATTATTCCTAATGATAAGTAAAAAACAACGAATACCCCAATAGGAATAAGTGCCAATGCGTTAGATTTTTTCATTATTATACTCACTTTCCGTAATTCTGATTCAAACCTTAGGAATTATATCATACTTTGTTAAAAAGCACAACAAGTATAAAAGGAAAATATAAAGATAGAAAATGTATTGTTCGTTAAATAAATTATAGTTTGTAGGGATGTTTTATGAGTACGTTTTCCGCTCCCTCTTTGAGGGAGCTGT
>CALCBQ010000085.1 GCA_937897215.1 uncultured Clostridia bacterium
TACGGCCTGTAAACTCGTCAACAATAAGCACCTGACCGTCTTTAACAACATAGTCAACATCACGCTTCATAACACCTATTGCTTTAAGGGCAATATCAATATGGTGCTGAATTGTAAGGTTTTCAACATCTGCAAGGTTTTCCAGACCGAAGAATTTTTCTGCTTTCTTAATACCATTCTGTGTAAGTGAAGCGGTTTTTGCTTTTTCGTCAACAATAAAATCGTCATCTTCGCCGGCAATATTTTCAATACCCTGCTTTGAGTCAATTTCCTTAACCTTGCACATTTTAAGGCGCTTTACAAAATCATTTGCGATTTTATAAAGGTCAGTTGACTTGTCGCCCATACCTGAAATGATAAGCGGAGTTCTTGCCTCGTCAATAAGAATCGAGTCAACTTCGTCAACAACCGCAAAGTTATGGCCACGCTGCACTCTTTGCTCTGCATAGATAACCATATTATCACGAAGATAGTCAAAGCCCATCTCGTTATTTGTACCGTAAGTAATATCACAAGCGTAAGCAGCGCGTCTTTGTTCGCCGTCTAAATCGTGAACTATAAGACCAACTGAAAGACCTAAAAATCTGTAAAGTTTGCCCATCCATTCAGAGTCGCGTCGAGCAAGGTAATCATTGACTGTAACAATATGAACACCTTTGCCTGTAAGTGCATTAAGGTATGCAGGAAGTGTAGCAACAAGTGTTTTACCTTCACCTGTTCTCATTTCGGCAATTCTGCCCTGATGAAGAACAATACCACCTATAATCTGCACAGGGAAATGGCGCATATTAAGAACACGGGCAGATGCCTCACGACAAGTTGCAAATGCCTCTGGTAAAATATCGTCAAGAGTCTCGCCTTTTTTAAGACGCTCTTTGAATTCTTGAGTTTTTGCCTGAAGCTCTGAATCAGTCAATTTCTTGTATTCTTCTTCAAGCATAAGCACTTTTTTCTGTATTGGAATTATTCTTTTAACCTCGCGTGAAGAATAATCGCCAAAGAGTTTTTTGAATAAAGACATTTCTATATCTACCTTTCAGATTATTAACAAAACTATCTTATTTGTCAAATTGGGACGGCCATTAAACATACCCACCCATTTTATTAGTACGATTATACCACATATATTTGGAAAAATCATTAACTTTTTGTGAAAATTTCAGTATTTTTCCTTGATTTACCTACAATTTTTTGGTATTCTTATAATGTATAATAGTTTTCGGTCACAATATACGAAAAAATCTCTTAAGGAGGAACGAAAAATGACTGATTCAAGAACACTCGCTTACATAAATATGTATGCAGTTCTCGGCACGTTGGAAAATCTTTGCGAGCTTGACGACAAAGCAAAAGAAATTATTTCTACTATTGAAAAGCCAATTTCTGTTGCTTTTGATGTTAAGAACGGTCCAAGTGCTACACTTACATTCTCTAAAAACGGTTGCCGTATGGATGATGGTGTAAACGCTGATTGCGACATCAAAATTCCTGTTGCTAATTGCGAAAAATTCAATGCAATTATCGACGGTAAAGCAACACCAATCCCAACAAAAGGTCTTACAAAGGTAAACTTCCTTCTCAAAACCTTTACAGCTCTTACTGACCGCCTTACAGAAGTTATGAGACCTAATGAAGAAGCCCTTAAAGATGCTGATTTCTTCCGTCTTAATACTCTCTGCACATTCTACACAGTAGCAGTTGCACTCTCACAGATTGGTAACCAAGATGCTATTGGCAAATTCAGTGCATCAAACATTGTTGACGGCGATATTCAGATTGGTATTACAAACGAAGTTTATGCAACAATTCGCGTTAAAGATAATCATATGCTTACTATTAAGCAAGCCCCTGAAAAGCCACGAGCAATTATGGAATTCTGTGATATTCCTCTTGCTAATGCACTTTTTGCAGGTACAGTTAACTCAATCGACCATGTTGGTAATGGTAACATCACAATCCGTGGTCTTATCTCAATGGTTGACAACGTAAACCGTATTCTTGACAGAGTTGCTCTCTATTTAGCATAAGGAGGTAAATGGTAATGAGTAAATTCCCAACATTTGATACTACAAAAAGCCGTGAAATGTTTGCACAGGCATCAAAGGTTATTCCGGGCGGCATTTACGGTCATTTAGGTCCTGCTGAAGGTCAGTGGATTCCTGTTAGCAGATGGCCATCTTTCTCAGAAAAAGCACAGGGCTCATACTTCTGGGACGTTGACGGCAACAAATATATTGACTATATGTGTGCTTATGGTCCTAACGTTTTAGGTTACAATGACCCTGACGTTGACGCTGCAGCACTCAAACAGCTTAAACTCGGTAACTGCACAACTGCACCCGGTAAGGTTATGGTTGAATGTGCAGAAACACTTGTTGATACAGTTGCTTGTGCAGACTGGGCATTCTTCTGCAAGAATGGTTCAGACACAACAACATTGGCTACTATGGCAGCAAAAGCACATACACATAAAAAGAAGATTATCTTCTTAAAATACTACTATCACGGAGATTTCCCATGGGCACAGAAAATTGACTACCCTGGTATTACTCCTGAAGACGTAGCAAACAATGTTATCGTTCCTTGGTTTGACCTTGATGCTCTTCAGAAAGCATATGACGATAACAACGGCGATATCGCAGGTCTTATTGCTCAGCCATATGACCACGGTAACTTCAAAGATAATGAGGTTGCTTCTAAAGAATACTGGCAGGCAGTTCGTAAATGGTGCGACGACCACGGCGTAGTTCTTATTATTGACGACGTTCGTGCGGGCTTCCGTCTTGACCTTGCAGGTAGCGACCATTTTTACGGATTTAAAGCAGACCTTATCTGCTTCTGTAAAGCACTTGCTAACGGTTACAATATGTCAGCACTTTGCGGTGGCGAGCATATGAAAGCAACTGTTGCGGGTATTACATACACCGGTTCTTACTGGATGAGCGCGGTTCCTTTTGCAGCTTGTGTCGCTTGTATCAACAAGATGAAAGCTCTTGACACGCCTACAATGTTCCGTCGTCTTGGTACAATGGTTACTGACGGTTTCAAAGCAGCCGGTGCAGAACACGGCTTCGACCTTCGTGTTTCTGGCGAACCTGCACTCTTCTACTTAAGAATTGCTAATGATGACAACCTTATGCTTCATCAAGAATGGGTTGCAGAATGTGTTAACCGTGGTTTGTTTATCACATCTCACCACAACCACTTCATTAACGCTTCTCTTACAGAAGAAG
>CALCBQ010000086.1 GCA_937897215.1 uncultured Clostridia bacterium
TGAGGGGGAGCTGTCGCGAAGCGACTGAGGGGGGAATTACGAATTCCGAATTACGAATTCCGAATTGAGTTCGACAAACTCTAATTTGTAAAATTCTATTTCTGTTCCTTTACTGACGGCTTTTTTCTATGTTTTGGCAAGCCTTGTGCTATGGTAGGAAAATCGTTTGCAGTTTCGGCAGTAGGTTGAATTTCATAAGTGCCATACTTGTTTACCATTTCATAAGGGCTTTCGGGATTGTCAGGTACATAGGTAACGCGTTCTTCAAGTTCTTTGTAGTGTGGGAACTTTTCTTTTTTATCTTTCATATAATCACCATTTATATTTTTTCATATATAGATGTGAATATACAAAAAAGACTGACTTGGAATTTCAAGCCAGTCTTGATTTCATATTAAAGTCAAAACCCATTTGCCTAAAACATAAAAAGCAGGGATAAAAAGTGCAGGTAAAAGATTGCCTACTCTGATTTTTTTGCCAAAAGTAATATTTATACCAACACAGAATATAAGAGCTGAGCCTATGTATGAAAGATAACCAGTTAGCTCGTCATTTATAAAATTACCTGCAAAGTGCGAAATCAATGTGATTGAGCCTTGATAAACAAGGATTGCAAGAGCAGAACAAATTGTGCCCACGCCATAAGTCGATGCCATAATTGCAACCACAACAAAGTCAAGAATCGCTTTTGCAAGAAGCATTGAATAGTCGCCTGTAAGTCCGTCTTGCATTGAACCAACAATTGCCATAGCGCCAACACAGATGATAAGCGAAGTATTTACAAATCCGTCAACGAATTTGTTATCACTTTCTGCCCTGAAAAGTTTTTTCAGCTTTTCGCCTAATGAATCCATTCGCTTTTCAATATTGAGTAATTCGCCTATAAGTCCGCCAATTACCATTGAAAAGATTAAAAGCATTGTGCCTCCAGTTTCTATTTTACCATCTGGTGTTACTGTGAGCATTCCTTGAAGTGCACCTGTAACCCCTATGAAGATTGTGGAAACACCACAAGCTGCCATTAAAGTTTTGTGGTAACGGTCAGTAATACCTTTGCCAATTAAAAGCCCTAATCCGCTACCTAAAACTACTAAAATTGTGTTAATAATTGTGCCGAGTCCGAACATTTTTCTCACTTCCGAAAAAACATTGAATGAATTATAACACTTGCACAGAATTTTTGCAATATTTTACAAATTTATTTAAAATTTTTTCTATTGAAAATTGTTTATAATATGATACAATACATATTATAATGGAGCAGATTGGGGTTTTATTAAACAGTTTGTTCTTTTAATGACCATAAAGACGGAGGAAAATTAAAATGGTTGAATTTGTAAAAAACTTTGTTGATTTGCTGTTTGGCGATATGATAAGCAACTTTGACCCTAAAATGCTTATTATGTGGGCTATTGGTGGACTTCTCATTTTCCTTGCTATTAAAAAGGAAATGGAACCAACACTTCTTTTGCCAATGGGCTTTGGCGCAATCCTTGTAAACCTTCCTATTTCTGGCGCAATTACACAAGTAATTGGTGGCGAAGTACAAGAGGGTGCATTGTCAGTTCTTTTTGATGCAGGTATTGCTAACGAACTTTTCCCACTTATTTTGTTTATCGGTATTGGTGCTATGATTGACTTCGGTCCGCTTCTTTCAAATCCAAAACTTATGATTTTTGGTGCGGCAGCACAGTTCGGTATTTTCTTCACACTTTGCTTAGCATCAATTTTCTTTGATATGAAAGATGCTGCTTCAATCGCAATTATCGGTGCAGCTGATGGTCCTACTTCAATCGTTGTTGCAAATAAACTTAACTCTGACTATTTAGGCGCAATTATGGTTGCTGCATATTCATATATGGCACTTGTTCCAATTATTCAGCCACCTGTAATCAAACTTCTTACAACTAAAAAAGAGCGTATGATTCGTATGCCTTACACTCAGACAGAAGTTAAAAAGATTACAAGAATTCTTTTCCCAATCGTAATTACAGTTGTTGCAGGTCTTGTTGCTCCTGCATCAGTTTCACTTGTTGGTTTCCTTATGTTCGGTAACCTTATTCGTGAATGCGGTGTGCTTAATTCTCTTTCAGAAACTGCACAGAAAGTACTTGCAAACCTTATTACAATTTTCCTTGGTATTACAATTGCAACAAAAATGCATTATTCAGATTTCTTATCACCAGATACAATTCTTATTCTTGTGCTTGGTCTTTTCGCATTCGTATTTGACACAGCAGGCGGCGTTATGTTTGCAAAACTCCTCAATGTGTTCTTACCAAAGGGCAAAAAGATTAACCCAATGATTGGTGCTGCAGGTATTTCAGCATTCCCAATGTCAGGACGTATCGTTCACAAAATGGGACTCGCAGAAGACCCACAGAACTTCTTGCTTATGCACTCAATCGGTGTAAACGTTTCAGGACAGATTGCATCTGTTATTGCAGGTGGTCTTATCCTTAATTTCTTCATGGGTAATGTATAAGGAGGGCTAGAAATGTTACAGACTATTTTTGTTACTTTAATGGGTATGCTTGAAACACCCGTACCATTTAACTTTGTTGAAAACCTTTATTATATGGGTGTTGGAATGCTCGCAATCATTTTTGTTATGGGCGTGCTTATAGGTATTACAACACTTCTAAACAAATTCTTTTCAAGAAAGAAAAAAGATAAAGATGATAAATAATTACAAAAACCGTCGATTTTTCGACGGTTTTCTTTTTTGCAACCAAAAGTTGCGATTGTGTAAACCAAAATATATAGATAAATATTCCCATATTAGTTATCATAAATATGTTGACAAGAAATAAAATCTTTTGTTAAAATTTAATTAGTATTCAATGGAGGTGCATTATGAGAGATTTTATTGAATATATCGAAACTTCCTGCGCGAAGTTGCCTGATAATCACACAACATATCTTTATAAGAAACAAATTCTTGACGAGATGACTGACCGTGCTAATGAGGTTACCCATTCAGGTCTTAAGGACGAAAGAGTTTTAGCTGACCTTATGGCCGACGAATATCCAAATCTTGAGGGTAACTATAAAGCATGGGCAAAAGCATACAAAAAGAAAAAACTTGCTAAAACAATGCGACTTATTATGGGCCTTGGTGGAGCAATCTTCTTTATATTAATGTTTATTGCATATTTTGAAGTGAGCAGGGCAACAGGTGCTTGGAGTAAAACTTGGCTTATTATTGTTGGTGGAATTTTTGCAATGATTATTTTCTACACAAGCTTCGGTATTAAACGAATCTGTAAAATGCGTCGTATTTTTCATCCAATAGCGAGATTTTTAATTGCAGGTTGCGTAATGCTTTTTACAGTATTTATGTTCCTTTTCTGGCTTATGATGATTCCGGAACTTGTGGTGTGGCCAATTCTTATGGTTGGTATTATTCTCGCCCTTGTTACTGATATTATTTTCGCGTTTGCAACAAAACAGAAATTCCGTACAGTAACTGCTATGGTATATATGCCGGTTATTTTTACAATGCTTTATATTATTCTTTCAGCATATAACGTAATCAGTTGGCTTACAGGTTGGCCAATCATCCTTTTAGGTCTTGTGGTTGACCTTGTTGCAATTCTTATTATTGCACTTGGCAACGCAAAATACTTTATGTATAAAAAGGAGGACGATGAATAATGAAAGAACGTAGATTAAATGCTGAATTATGGGATAAAATGCATTATCTTTTCCGTGATTTCAATGACCGTATGGTACACGTTGAACTTAACTACGATTTTGTTCCAGATATTGAAGCTCTTAAAACCGTTATTATATGTGCATTTGAAAAAGTGCCGGTACTCCGTTCAAAATTTATTGATACAAAGCTTTCAACTCATTGGGAAGTTAAGCCTTATGTAATTGACGATATTCTTACAGTTGCATACCCTGATAATGTAGAAGAAGCAGTTGAAGAATTTCTTACACAGTATATTGCACCTGATGCAGATAATCAGATGGAAATCGCACTTTTCATTAAAGACGGCAAAAGTACACTTTGTATTGTTGAAAATCATATGTGTATGGACGGTGGCGACCTTAAATATTTCTTGCAGGCATTCTGTGAAAATTATACAAAGTATGTGCAAGAGGGTGTAAGCCCTGTTGAGTTCAGAACAGGCTCTCGTGCATATAATGATGTTTATTCTGGTTTTTCAAAAACTGAGTCAGGTGTAGCGCAACGACTTTTCAAGAATATCAATGCGAGGGATAAGCATAAATTCCCACTTACACCGAATAATATTAGCGATAAATCCTTTATTGCAAGAAGAAAGTTCAGTGAAGATACTCTTGCAAAACTCAAACCAAAAGGAAAAGAACTTGGCGCTACAGTTAATGAGTTGCTTCTTGCAGCATATTTTTACAGCGTTTACGAGTTAGCGAACTTCCCGGCAAGTGATAAGGTTATGATTTCAAGTGCTATTGACCTTCGTCGTCATATGGATAGCGTTGCAGATAAAGGTTTTACAAACCATACTTCATGGATGCAATGTGCAATCCCAGAGCGCGGCCGTGATATTTTTGAAACTATTAAATATGTAGTGCGTAGCTCAAACCGTTTCAAGAAAGATAAGTTTATGGGACTTTACGGCTTGCCACTTCTTAACTTTGGCTACAGTGTTATGCCACACGCAGCAAGTGAAGAAATTATCAAGATTGGTTACTCAAATCCATATATGGCAATGAGTAATATTGGTATTCTTAATGGTCAGCAGTTAGCACTTGACGGACACGAGCCAACTGACGCATTTATGTCAGGTGCTGTTAAATACAAACCATTCGTTCTTCTCACTGCAACAACATACAAGAATGTTATTACTCTTTCAATGTGTGTTCGTGGTAATGAAGAAGACAAAAAGATTGTAAATAAATTCTTTGACCTTATGGAAAAGAACATTAAAACAATTATTGGAGAATAAAAAACAAGACTAATCAAATTTGATTAGTCTTGACAAATTCAGATAATTTGATATAATAAAAGTGAAATAAGGCAAACCGTATAGACGGTTAGCCTGAAGAAATTACGTAATAACCGCTAACTTTCTCAGGGTTGGGCGGTTATTTTTTTATGCTTAATATGTAACCAGTAGCTACAATGAGAATAATTACAACGAAAGTTAAATATTCCATAGCATCACCCCCTAAAGATATAGAGGGCAAATACCCTCTGAATATCAAAGGGCTAACCGCCTACCGTATAGGCTTACCTTATTCCGTGAGTTATTGTAACATAATGCGACGATGTTTGCAAGATAAATAGTTATATTTTTATAGTTCCTGAAGCTTCAATTACTTCAAATTTGGTAGTTGGTTCAGACAAACTTCCTATAGTGTTTTCTATTCTAAAACTCTTGCTATATGCTTGATTTGGTGAAAATTGAATTGGAACACGCAAACCATCTGAAATAGTAATTCCATTTCGGGTCTTTTTCGTGCTGTATTCACAATCCCATCCGATAAGGCTGCTTTTCAAAACAGCATTGATATTTCCGCTTGAAATAGTTTGTTTAGGAACAATAGAAATTTTAACAGTTGCTGTTGATGGGCCAGACAAAATACCTACACCATCACTTTCATAATTTTCTATAATAACACTTATTTCAAAATATTGTTCAAAATTTTCTGGGGTAATTTGAATAGTAGTTGCTGAACAACTTGTAAATGTGCAAGTCAAAAGTGCAAATACCCCTAATATAGCTATTATCTTTTTCAAAATTATCTCTCCTTATTTTTCTTTCTTGATAAAAACTTTTTTCTCTTGCACTTCAATAATTACAAAGCCTAATTCTTTGCATTTCTTCGATAATGCAGATTTGTTTTTCAAATATGATTTGTCCTTTGGTAAAGGACACCCAGTAAGTTTTTCGTACTTTGAATCTGTTAGTTCAAAACAATCTTTATTAAAATATTTATCTAACGATTCAAGCTTCGGTCGATTATGCATAAAATATCCTCCTAACCCAATAATATATACTTAAAATATTAAGCATATAACTATTATAGTCAATATTTTGAGTATTGTCAACAATTTAAGTATGTTAATATTAAATTGGTGATTGAAATGATTAGTTATGAGCCATTTTATGAAACGCTATATAAAAAGGGTATAACTGAATATAATCTGATTTATAAACAGGGCTTTTCTGCAAATACCATTTACAGAATTAAAAAAGGCGAGGCTATGAGTACAAAAACTCTTGATGCTCTTTGCTATGCACTCGATTGTGATATAGCCGATATAATTAAATTTGTTAAGGAATAACCGAATGGCGTGTTGGCTGTTCGGTTATTTTTCTGTCCTTTTTCACAAATTGAGTGAATATAATTCGGTAAAGTGTATCATTGTAAAGGTTTTTTATTTAGTGTATAATTATATAGTATATATCTGACGAAAAAGTCGGGAGGAATTATAATGAAAGTTTATGAAATTAAAGAAATCCTTGATGCAGAAGTAATCTGTGGCGAAGAATTTATGGACCGTGATGTTTTTACTGCTTGTGGTAGTGATATGATGAGCGATGTGCTCGCTTATGTTAAAGAACAGGCAGTTCTTCTTTCAGGACTTGTAAATCCACAGGTAGTTCGTACTGCAGAGATGATGGATATGCAGTGTATCGTATTTGTCCGTGGCAAAAAGCCCGACCAAGGAATTATTGACTTGGCAAAAGACCGTGATATTGTACTTATGACTACAAAACAAGCAATGTTTGCATCTTGTGGTATGCTTTACGAAAAAGGTCTTCGAGGAGGAGCACCTGTATGAGCAACTTGAAACTTCACTTTAATGTGCCGGGCGATGATTTTACACGAGCAGGCGAGGCGTCGGGAAGTGTCAAGAAAACATTGAAAGATTTGGGATTTAATCCTGAAGTGGTAAGAAAAACCGTAATTGCACTTTATGAGGCGGAAATCAACCTTGTAATTCACGCGGGTGGCGGAGAAATTGATGTTGAAATTTCTCCGGAAAGTATCGATATGGTTTTAACTGACCAGGGCCCCGGAATCCCTGATGTTGAGTTGGCAATGAAAGAGGGCTATTCAACTGCACCTGACAACGTGCGCTCGTTAGGATTCGGTGCAGGTATGGGACTCCCTAACATTAAAAAATACACCGATGATATGAAAATTGATTCAACCGTTGGCGTAGGTACTACCATGTACCTAAAGGTATATACAGCATAGTTTATATACGGTAGGGCGGGGTCTTGACCCCGCCGTAAAGAAAATACAATAATATTGCGGACAGACAAGGATGTCTGTCCCTACGCGAATGTTTCTATTAATGATTGGAGAAATAGAAATGAACGAAACTTATTTCCATTCCGTTAGACTTGATGAGGAAAAATGTAAGGGCTGTGTTTCTTGCTTAAAGCGTTGCCCTACAAATGCAATCAGAGTCCGTAACGGAAAGGCACACATAATTTCAGAGCGTTGTGTTGACTGTGGCGAATGTATAAGAATTTGTCCGCATCACGCTAAGTATGCTGAAAAATACTCATTAAACGAAATTTTAGAATATAAATACAGAATTGCAGTGCCAGCTCCGTCTCTCTATGGTCAGTTCAATAATCTTGATGACACTGACTATGTTTTGACAGGGCTTAAACGAATGGGCTTTGACGATGTTTTTGAAGTGTCAAAAGGTGCTGAATTGGTAAGTGAAGCAACTCGTCTTATTCTTTCAATGAATAAGACTAAAAAGCCATTGATTTCTTCCGCTTGCCCCGCCGTTGTGCGACTTATCCGAGTACGTTTCCCTAACCTTATTGAAAATGTGCTTGATTTGAACGCTCCTATGGAAGAGGCCGCACGCCTTGCACGAATTAAAGCGAAAGAAGAAACAGGACTTTCCGACGAAGACATAGGCGTGTTCTTTATTTCTCCATGTACTGCAAAAATTTCGTCAATCAAACAACCAATCTGTAATGGTAAGTCATATATCAACGGTGTTCTTGCCATTAAAGATATTTACCCCGTGCTTGTTCAGCAAATGGATAAAATTATCGAACTTGAATCTTTGAAAGATTCAGGAATTATCGGTGTGAGTTGGGCGTCATCAGGTGGCGAATCTGCAGCACTTCTTAAAGACAGATATTTAGCTGCAGATGGTATTGAAAATGTTATAAAAGTTCTTGAAGAGTTAGAAGATGAAAAACTCAATGACCTTGACTTTGTTGAACTCAATGCTTGTGCAGGCGGATGCGTTGGCGGACCGCTTACAGTTGAAAATCCCTTTGTAGCAAAAGCACGACTTCAACGACTTCGCAAATATATGCCTGTTTCTTGTAGCCATCTTGAATATGGCACAATTCCAAAAGAAATGCATTGGGAAAAACCATTGCAGGCTGCACCTTGGAAATTGGCAGATAATGTTTTCGAAGCAATGCAGAAAATGAACGAAATCAAAGAACTTGAAAACGAGTTACCGGGACTTGATTGCGGAATGTGTGGCTCTCCGTCTTGCCATTGCTTTGCAGAAGATGTAGTCATTGGCAAGGCCGACAGAAACGACTGTATTTTCGCATTGAAAGACAAAGAAGGTGCGGAAAATTTTATTCCAAAACCGTTCAGAACAGAGGAAAAATAATGACTATCAAAGATTTGGTTGAAAAATTAGAACTTAAAATACTTGTTGAAGGCGATATGGACCGTGAAATCACAGGCGGTTACTGTGGCGACCTTTTAAGTTGGGTTATGGGTAGAGCACAAAGTGGCGATTGCTGGTTTACCGTAATGGGTAATATTAACGCTATTGGCGTTTGTGTGCTTGCTGATTGCAGTTGTATTGTACTTTGTGAAAACGCAACTCTTGACGATAATGCAAAAGAGCGTGCAGAAATGCAAGGTGTAACAATTCTTTCGTCAGAAGAAAATTCTTATACTTTAGCAACAAAATTGGGTAATTTGTTATGAACTTAAAGTATGATTTTCATCTGCATTCGTGCTTGTCCCCTTGTGGCGATAACGATATGACACCATACAACCTTGTTAACATGGCAAAACTTATGGGTTATGATATTATCGCCCTCACAGACCACAACTCCTGTCTTAATTGCCCTGCTGCTATAAAAGCAGGGGAGC
>CALCBQ010000087.1 GCA_937897215.1 uncultured Clostridia bacterium
GACGGACTTGTAATCTGGGGCGATAACGAATTAATAGGTAGAGTGGTTAATGGTTACAACGACCACCGAATTGTAATGTCAGCATCAATTTTAAGTAGTGAATGCTCACTACCTGTTGATATTACAGATTATAAAGCAGTGGAAAAATCTTACCCACATTTCTTTAATGATTTTAACAGCTTAGGAGGGAATGCAAATGTCATCAATGACAGGAAATAAAATTAAAATATCAGTTTTTGGTCAATCTCATTCTAATGGTATAGGCGTTGTGATTGACGGACTCCCTGTAGGCAAAAATATAGATATGGAAAAAGTAATGGCATTTATGGCTCGTCGTGCACCGGGCAAAAATTCCCTTTCAACCCAGCGTAAAGAGGCTGATACACCTGAAATCATTTCAGGGCTAGTAAATGGTGTTACTTGTGGCGCCCCAGTTTGCGCAGTAATTAAAAATACAAATCAACATTCACAAGATTATAATAATATTATGGATACGCCAAGACCATCTCACGCAGATTTTAGTGGCAATATCCGTTACAATGGGTTCAATGATGTGTCAGGTGGCGGACATTTTTCAGGTCGCCTTACCGCTCCACTTTGCTTTGCAGGTGCAGTATGTATGCAGATTTTAGAAGAAATGGGCATAGAAATTCAGGCGCATATTCAAAAAATCAAAAATGTATATGATGATAAAATTGATTTTGTGAACATAGGTAAATGGAATACATCTGAAAAAGAGTTCCCTGTAATCAATGACGAAAAAGGCAAACTTATGGTTGCTGAAATTGAAAAAGCAAGAGAAAACGGCGACTCAGTCGGTGGTGTAATTGAATGTGCAGTTACAGGGATTAAAGCAGGTTACGGAGACCCAATGTTTGACGGTGTTGAGAATAGCCTCTCTAAAAATATTTTTGGAGTCCCTGCAGTTAAGGGTATAGAATTCGGTAACGGATTTGACGCAACTAATCTTTATGGTAGCGAAAACAATGACGATTTCTGTATAGTGAATGGTGAAATCAAAACTGCAACCAACAACGCAGGTGGAATTAACGGAGGAATTACAAATGGTATGCCAATAGTATTCCGTACCGCCATTAAACCAACACCATCAATTTATAAAGAACAAAATAGTGTAAGCCTTGCGGATAAAACTGAAAAGAAATTGCAAATTCAAGGTAGGCACGACCCATGTATAGTTCAGAGAGCTGTACCGGTAGTTGAAGCAGTTACTGCGTTTACAATTTTAGATTTAATAGTTTGAGTAAAATTGCTTATTCCGCCCCATCTTAGAGGGGGCTGTCTGCGAAGCAGACTGGGGGAGTATTATAAGAGATTATGGAACTCCCTCCGTCAACGCTAACGCGTTGCCACCTCCCTCACGGAGGGAGGGCAAATAAAAATTATATATAACCAATCAGGTGATATTATGGAAGACCTTTCAATCATAAGAGAAAAAATAAATAATATAGATAATCAAATTATAGAACTTTGGAAAGAGCGTATGGAAACTGCTCTTGCAGTTGCACAGTATAAAAAAGAAAATAATCTTCCTGTGCTTGACAGTAAGCGTGAGCGTGAACTTCTTAACCGTATCAGTAATATGGCTGGTGAGGATTTAGAGGTTTATTCTCGTGTGCTTTACGATACAATTATGAGTGTTTCTCGTTCATATCAGCATCGTTACCTTAATACAGATAGCGAATTGACCGAAAAAATCAAATCTGCAGTTGAGAATACATCAAAACTTTTCCCACAAAAAGCAATGGTTGCGTGCCAAGGTGTTGAAGGGGCATATTCAGGACTTGCTTGCGAAAAACTTTTCAAATATCCAACCGTTTCATATTTCAAAACTTGGTATGACGTTGTAAATGCAGTTGAAAAAGGACTTTGTAAATATGGTGTTTTGCCAATCGAAAACAGTACTGCAGGTAGTGTAAACGCTGTTTACGATTTAATGGCAGAGCACAACTTTTATGTAGTTAAAAGTATTCGCCTTAAAATTAATCATTGTCTTTTAGGCAACAAAGGTGCAACTCTTGACGGAATTAAAGAAATTTTTTCTCACGAACAGGCAATCAATCAATGTAGTGAGTTTTTGCGTGAGCATAGCAATATTAAGGTTACAGTTTGTGAAAATACTGCAGTTGCTGCAAAAATGGTTATGGAAAGTGGACGCACAGATGTCGCTGCAATATCATCAGAAAACTGCCGTGATTTATATGGTATGACACTTATTTCTGACGATGTGCAGAATAAAGATAATAACTATACTCGTTTTATTTGCATTTCAAAGGATTTAGAAATCTACCCAGGTGCCGATAAAACAAGTTTTGTTCTTACTTTGCCACACCACCCAGGCTCACTTTATCATACTCTTGCAAGATTTTATGCGTTAGGCATTAATGTTCATAAAATTGAAAGCAGACCTATACAGAATAAAGACTTTGAGTTTATGTTCTATTTTGATATGTCAGTTTCAGTTTACGATAATGCTTTTTATGAAATTCTTGAACAGTTAAAAGACGAGTGCGAATATTTCCACTATTTAGGTAGTTATTCGGAGGTAATGTAACAATGTACGGACTTTTAGGCGAGCATTTACCTCATAGTTTCTCTCCGCAAATCCATAGTGCATTAGGCAATAAAGATTATACTCTTTTTGAAGTTGCACCCGAAAATCTTGACGTCTTTATGAAAGAACATAATTTTAAGGGTATCAATGTTACAATACCTTATAAAAAGGCGGTTATTCCTTATCTCGATGTAATTTCTCCCGAGGCACAGAAAATCGGTGCAGTTAATACTATTAAAGTAAAAGATGGTAAACTTTATGGAGATAATACTGATTATTTCGGTTTTAAGTATATGGTCGAAAAATCAGGTGTTACTATACACAATAAAAAAGCACTTGTGTTAGGTAGTGGTGGTGCGTCTTTAACAGTTCAAGCAGTCCTTCGTGATATGGGCGCAAGCGAAATTGTAGTTTTATCCCGAAATGGCGATAACAATTATGTTAATATGTATATTAAGCATACTGACGCCCAGATTATTGTAAATACAACTCCTGTTGGTATGTATCCTGACAATCTCAACACGCTTGTTGACCTTGATAGATTTGAGAATCTTTCAGGTGTGCTTGATGTTGTGTATAATCCACTTAAAACACGATTGGTTTTAGATGCTGAGCAGAGAAATATTCCGTCTTCAGCAGGACTTTCAATGCTTGTAGCTCAAGCTAAAAAAGCTCACGAAATCTTTTTTGATACAATAGTAGAAAATGATGTCTGTGAGCAGATTGAACGCTTACTCATTTTACAGATGTGCAATATTGTTCTTATTGGTATGGCTGGTTGTGGCAAATCTACAGTTGGTAAAGTTCTTGCTGAAAAGTTAGGCAAGCAACTTGTTGATACTGACGAAATGATTGTGAACACAGAAAACAAGCCAATTCCTGAAATCTTTGCTGAAAGTGGCGAGGATTATTTCCGTTGGTGCGAAAATCTTGCAGTTAATATTGCCGGCAGAGAAAAAAGCCAAATAATCGCAACAGGTGGGGGAGTAATAGTCAGACCTGAAAATTATAACGCCTTAAAGCAAAACGGAATTATAGTTTTTATCAACCGTGATGCAGATTTACTTCCAACAAATGGAAGGCCTCTTTCACAAATGCACGGTGTAAAAACACTTTATGAAAAAAGAATGCCGATTTATCGTCAGTTTGCCGATATTGAGGTTGACGGTAACGGCACAGTAGAAGAAGTAGCCAACAGAATTGTAAAGGAGATAGTGTCTTTATGAAAATTCTTGTAATCAACGGACCAAATATAAATATGTTAGGTATTCGTGAACCGGGAATTTACGGTAGCCAAAATTACGAAACCTTGCTTTGTGATATTGATGCGTGGGCAAATGAACTCGATTGTGATGTTGAGTGCTTCCAGTCAAATCACGAAGGCGATATAGTTGATAAAATCCAACAGGCTTATGGCGAAGTAGATGGAATTGTAATCAACCCAGCAGCATATACCCATACAAGCGTTGCAATTTTAGATGCACTTAAATCTGTGGGTATCCCTGCAGTTGAAGTTCATATTTCAGATGTAACTAAGCGTGAAGATTTTCGCCAAATCTCTTACGCTGGTATGGCTTGCGAAGAGCACATAATCGGCAAAGGACTCGAGGGCTACCATTTGGCTATGAAATATTTATGTGAAAAGTACGAATAAAACCATATTGTAGGGCTCTTTGCTTTACCGATATGGTTGATTGTAGGGGACGTCGACTCGGCGTCCCGTTTTCAGTTTTTCCGTACACTTGTTTCGGGCTGCCGAGGTCGTCAGCCCCTACAAATTGGTTATATCTATAAATCGCAACGCAGCAAAACGCAGCTTGGCTTTTATCGTTGTTCGCACTACATGGCAGAATGCAATGTATAGAAGTGCGCCCTTCCTGTTCGACAAATTCAAATTTGTTGAAATGGAAAGACAGAAAATCGACCCCACTCTCTATCGAGAACGGGGTTTATTATTTTGTTTTCCGTTTTCAACTTTCCATTTCCCACTACTTGCAAAACACATGTCTTCCAATTGTAGTTACAACCGGCCTTGTTCTAATCCAACGATTACTTGTTTTTGCAGGATTATAATAGTATATAGCGCCACCGGTAGGGTCCCAACCATTTATTGCATCTCGTGCTGCTTTCTTTGCTGTATCATTTGGTGGTACATTCCAGTTGCTGTCGCGTACTGCCGAAAATGCACCTGATTGATATACAACTCCTGCAATAGAGTCGGGGAACGACGAATGTCTTACACGATTTAATACTACTGCACCAACGGCAACTTGACCCACATAACTTTCGCCTCGTGCCTCTGCACCAATAATTCGCGCAAGAAGATACACATCACTTGAACTGTATCCACCTGTTGAAGAACTTCCACCTGACCCAAGACCCAAATATAATAATGTCTTACGCCCTGCAATACCGTCGGCAGTAAGTCCACAATTTTTCTGGAATTGTCGCACTGCTTTTTGCGTCGCTGTGCCATAAATACCATCAATGGAGCCAGAATATAAACCCAGTTCACGCAGCTTGCTCTGTATTTGTCTTACTTCTTGTCCTCGTGAGCCAAGCTGTGATAAAGTCTGTGCACTTTCGCTGTATGTGTATGCAATGGCTGTAATTACCAATACATTTACAAGAATAATGGCAACTATCTGCCACAATACTTGTTTTTTACTTCGAAATTCCTTTTGCGTATCCATTTTAAATATCACTCCGAGTGTTTTATTCGGTATTATGTTTACCATAACAGGATTTTTTATTCAAAAAACAGGAGTAATTGTGGTTAGAATGCGTATTATATACAATATATATTGCTGCAAAAATAAATTGAAAAAATTTTTGAAAAAATTTTAAAAAAGTTGTTGACAAGTCAATTTTGTTGTGGTATTATATGCAAGCTGTCTGCGAGAGAGCAAAGCTCAACAGCAAAAAAACTTAAAAAAGTTTAAAAAAACTGTTGACAACCTCGCGGAGTTTTGGTACAATGAAACTCCACCCGCAAAAATGGGTTGGACAGACTGAACCTTGAAAATTAAACAACGACGAGATAAGTAAAAGGAACCCTGTAGTTT
>CALCBQ010000088.1 GCA_937897215.1 uncultured Clostridia bacterium
GAAATCGAATAAATTCGATGAAATCTTTTAATAAATTAAAAGATGAAATCCAATCTACGATTGGATTAGCCCGACAAACTCTAATTTACAGAGTTGATTTTATTGCTACTATATGGTAAAATTACAGTATATTAAAATTATAAGGGGAATTTTGTATGTGTAAATTTTATGCAGAGTTAAAACACAACGGTTCTGTTGTTAGTTGCAAAGATTTTGAAAACGAATACTTTGATTTTAAGTATGACGAGAAAAAAGGCAGTATCAAAGCAACTCTTACAGCTAAAAAAGACTTTGAAATGGTAAGTCTTGCTCTCAAATACGAAAAAGATTTTGACGACAACGATTTATTCTATGCTAACGGTTATCAGGCATGGACAACATCTCGCGAGTTCTCAAAAGAAGATACTTTTGAAGGACTTTTTGAGCCTGCAAGAATCACAAAGTTTACTGCTCATTTTGCAGGACTTTCAGGAGACTATCACTTTGAAAAGTACGGTGAAAAAGGCAAGTTCCACGGCTATACATATTGCTACTTCCGTGAAAAAGGCGAGCGCGACATTAAGCTTTATGGTTCAAAGAGTGAACGTAAAGGTTACACAATTTTCAGCGTTGATATGAATGATGACGAGTTCTATATTAAGAAGGATGTTGAAGGTCTTAAGCTCGTTGAAGGTCAGGAATATGAAATGTTCGATATCGCAATTATTGAAGGCGATATGGACAAAGTTATGGACAAATATTTCTTCGACTTTGTTGGTTGTAAAAAGCCTGCTATCGACCATCTTTCAGGTTACACATCATGGTATAACTACTTCCAGAATATCAATGAAGATATTATCTTGCGCGACCTTAACGGTCTTGACAGAGCAAGTGAAGAAGTTAACATCTTCCAGGTTGATGACGGCTATCAGGCAGCAGTTGGCGATTGGCTTATTACTGACCACAAAAAATTCCCTCACGGTATGAAATATATTGCAGACAAGATTCACGAAAAGGGCTACAAAGCAGGCCTTTGGCTTGCACCGTTCTCTGCACAGGTTTCTTCAATGGTTGCTAAAAAACACCCGGATTGGCTCCTTCGCCACAACCGTAACGGCAAAAAGATGCTCGGATGTCAGGGCTGGGGTGGAGCTTATACACTCGATATTTACAACGAAGAAGTTCGTGAATATTTAAGAAAAGTTTTCGATACAATCCTCAATGTATGGGGCTTTGATATGGTTAAACTTGACTTCCTTTACAGTCAGTGTATTGAACCAAGAAACGGTAAAACTCGTGGCGAAATTATGTGCGACGGTGTAGATTTCCTTCGTGAAGTTTGTGGCGACAAATGGATTCTTGGTTGTGGTGTACCTCTCGGTACTTGTATGGGCATTTTTGATGCTTGCCGTATTTCTTGTGATGTTAACAAAAACTGGAAATTCGAGCTTAAGAAGAGCTTGAATATCAATTCAATCGTAACAGGTATCAGATTCAACAACGAAATTCCATCATCACAGAATGCTATTACTAACACAATCTTCCGTAATCACCTTGACGGCAGAGCATTCTGTAACGACCCAGATGTATTCTTCCTTCGTGATATTAACATTGGTTACAATATGGACCAGAAACTTCTTCACGGTAAGGTAAACTCAATTTGTGGTAACGTTCTTTTCGTTTCTGACAATGCAGGGGACTTTGATGACGAAAGAATTGAATACTTGAAGGATTTCTTTAGAAATAAAGATTACAAGGTTAACTTTGCAGAGTTTGAAGACGATGATGTAATTCGTCTTGACTTTACAGAAAACGGCGTTGATAAAACATTACGCCTTAATTTAGATAGTGGCGAAAGCAATGTTCGCGAAGTACTCTAATTAGGAGAAAAAATATGAAACTTGCAGTTATCGGTGGTGGCGGAGTTCGTTCAATGTTTTTGGCAAAAAGCATTGCGGGCAGAGCCGAAAAGATGGGTATAACACAGCTCGTCTTTATGGATAACAATGAGCAAAAGTTAAACATTTACGGTAAGATGGCGAGAGAGGTTTCTCGCCGTCTTTGTCCGTTTATGGACTTTGTTCTTACAACAGACCCAATTGAAGCAATTAAAGATGCAGATTATGTTATTACAACAATCCGTGCAGGTGGCGACAGAATGAGATGTCGTGATGAAAGAATTGCTCTTGACATGGGCATTTTAGGGCAAGAAACAACAGGCGCTGCCGGTTTTTCTTTCGCCATGCGTAGTATTCCTGCACTTAAAGAGTATTGCGAGTTAGTGAAAAAATATGCAAAACCTGGTGCTATGGTATTTAATTTTACGAATCCAGCAGGTGTTGTGTCCCAGACACTTCGCGATATGGGTTATGATTTTACCTATGGTATTTGTGATGCTCCAAGTGGAATGTTAAGACGATTTGAAGAACTTTATGGTTACCCTGAAAATCATCTTGACGCGCTTTGCTACGGACTTAATCATTTGTCATTCTTTGAATATATCAAGGCAGACGGTGTTGATATTACAAGTAAGATTGTAAGTGATGATGAGGCATACAAAAACACAGATTTGCGCTATTTTGATAAAGAATTTTTAATGCGCAAGCAGTATGTGCCTAACGAATATATGTATTATTTCTACAATCGTGAAAAGGCAGTTGAGAATATACTCAAAGCACCTATGACTCGTGGCGAGCAGATTGCAGATATAAACGAAAAAATGACAGAAGAATTGTCGCACATTGATATTGAAAACAACTTCGAAAAAGCCCTTGAAATTTTTGAATATTACTATGGGCTTCGCGAAAATTCATATATGGCAAGTGAGACAGGTAACAAGCGTGAAAGCAAGTGGCATTTTGATATGTATGCCCCTGACGACGGTGGTTATGCAGGTGTTGCCCTTGGAATTATTGATGCTAAAAACGGCAAGAATGATAAAAAGATTATCGCTTGTGTGCCTAACACCTGCAAATCGATAGATTTTCTTGAAGAAACTGATACGGTTGAGATTTCTTGTGAGATTAAAGACGGAAAAGTTACTCCAATTAAAATAGGCAATGTGCCTTTTGAAAATCGTGAGATTATTACAAGAGTCAAAGCGTATGAACGACTTGCGTCAAAAGCAATTATAAATTGCGACAGAGAAAGT
The DNA here is from genome assembly GCA_937897215.1 of uncultured Clostridia bacterium. GTDB lineage: Bacteria > Bacillota > Clostridia > Oscillospirales > Acutalibacteraceae > Fimenecus. The sequence continues at coordinate 3,131 of CALCBQ010000088.1, forward strand.
GCAGTGGATTGCTTGTATCTTCATCCACTTGTAGCATCTTACTCACTTGCAGAAAAATTAGTTGACCAATATATTGAACTTAACAAAGATTTTACAGGAGAATGGAAATGAGTTTCGTAGCGGCTTTTGGAAAACTGAATGTGGATTTGCTTTATTCAGGTATGCCACGAATCCCTAACGAGGGCGAAGAAATTTATTCAAAAGATTTCAAGGTTTGTCTTGGTGGGGGACTCCCTGCCACTATGATTAACTGTTCAAGACTTGGTATTCCTGCGAAAATCGGCACTTTTTTAGGGGACGATATGTTTTCACAGCTTGCAAAAAATGAACTGGATAAAAGTGGCACACAATATGAAATCTTTGAAAGCAAAAACTATCCTCTCAATGTAACATCGGCGATAATTACTGACCACGACCGTACTTTCGTATCTTATGGCGGTGCAGAAAAGTACACAGACGAAATGCTCCAGAAAATCTACAATTCGCTTAAAGGCGCAAAAATTGTAGGTATGCAAGAAAACATTTTGCCTGTTTATAAACAACTTAAAAAAGACGGTACAATTTTAGTGCTTGATACAGGTTATAGCGAAGATATGTCCGTTGAGAAGTATAAGGATTTAATCGAAATTGCCGATTACTATACACCTAACATTGATGAAACTGAAAAAATGACAGGCACAAGAGATTATAAAGAAGCTCTTAAATTTCTTGGCGAGTATTTTGAAAAACCAATTGTAAAATTAGGTAATTTTGGTTGTGCAGGGTATGACGGCGAATATTTTACAGTAGGTAATATTGACGAATTCAAGTGCATTGACGCCACAGGGGCAGGGGATGCGTTCCTTGCGGGGTTTATTTACGGTCTTTATAACGATTTGGATTTTAAACAATGCATTTTAGCAGGTAATATTACTGGTGGCAAGTGCGTTACGGGTGTTGGTTGTTTAACGGAGTATGTAACAAAAAAACAAATTGCGGAATATATTGAAAAATACAGATATTTAATAAAGTGAGTGTTTTCGATGAGTAACAATAAAATGGATGTTTCCGCACAATTGGCAACTGCATCTATTTGGAAACTTATAATCAAATTAAGTGTTCCCGCAATTCTTGCACAGATTGTAAATCTTCTTTACAATGTGGTTGACAGAATTTACATAGGACATATGGAGGGTGTTGGCACAGCGGCGCTTACAGGCGTGGGTCTTTGCAACCCTATAATTGTGTTGATTTCGGCTTTTACTATGCTTGTGGCTCAAGGCGGTGCGCCAAGGGCGGCAATCGAAATGGGCAAGGGAGACATAAAAAAGGCAGAGAAAATTCTCGGCAATTGTTTTAGTTTGATTATTGTTTTCGCAGTATTGCTTACTGCAGTATTTTCAATTTTTGGCGAAAAACTTTTAATGATTTTCGGCGCAAGTGAAGATACAATTATATATGCACTTCCATATATGCGAATTTATGTTGCAGGCTCAATTTTTGTTATGATAAGCCTTGGGCTTAATATGTTTATCACAACTCAAGGATTTACAAAAATCAGTATGGCAACGGTGCTTATAGGTGCAATCTGTAACATTGTGCTTGACCCTATATTTATTTTTGGTTTCAATATGGGGGTACGCGGTGCGGCTCTTGCTACAATAATTTCACAAGCTGTTTCGGCAATTTGGGTATTGGCTTTTCTTTCGGGTAAAAAGACAAAACTTAAAATAAAAAAAGAGAATCTTCTCCCATCGGCAAAAATTCTATTGCCTGTATTAGCCCTCGGAATTTCGCCGTTTATTATGAACGCTACTGAGGCGGTTATAAACATTTCATTCAACTCGTCCTTGCAGAAATATGGTGGCGATATTGCAGTAGGTGCTATGACTATCTGCACAACAGTTTTCCAGATGGCTTGGGTACCTGCCCAAGGTATAGGCCAAGGTGCACAGCCAATAATCAGTTATAACTATGGCGCAGGTAATGCAGATAGAGTAAAACAAGCGTTCAAGGCATTTCTTACAATTTGTTTTACTTATGTTTTCGTATTCGGTGCACTTATTGAGTTGTTCCCACAGTTCTTTATAAACATTTTTAATGATAATCTGGATTTGGTAGATACAGCCACATGGGCAATCAGACTTTACGGATGTGCAATGACATTCTTCGGTATTCAAATGGCAGTTCAGCAGACATTTATTGCTCTTGGCAAAGCAAAGGCATCGCTTTTTATTGCTTGTTTGCGAAAGGTTATACTTCTTGTGCCACTCATTTATATTCTGCCTAACTTCTTTGAGGATAAGGTTTTTGCAGTGTTCCTTGCAGAGCCTGTATCTGACGCAATTTCAATTATTACTGCATCAATAGTGTTTGCAATTGTTTTCAATAAAGAAATGAAACAAATGAAAGCAAAATAATACTGTACTTTTTTGTTTTATTGTGTTAAAATGCAATATATACATTTTAGAATAAAAACTTTATTTGCATAAAGGGGAAAAGAAAATGGAAAAAGAAATTTATTCTCTTGCCTTTGATATTGGTACAACAGGTGTTAAAACTTGTCTTTTCAAAATCGGTAAGACAATCGATTTGATTGCGGCTGCAAGTGAGGGTTATAAACTTTACATTTTGCCAAACGGCGGTGCTGAGCAGGACCCTGACGAATGGTGGGCAGCAATGTGTTCAACATCAAAGACTGTTCTTAAAAAGTCAAAGGTTGACCCTGCAAAAATTTATGGTATTTCTTTCTGCTCACAGATGCAAGGTCTTGTTCTTGTTGATAAGGACGGCAATCATGTTCGTCGTGCGTTCAGTTATATGGACCAGCGTGCAACAGAAGAACTCAAAAAAGGTATTGCTTACGGTCCTCAAATTGCGGGTGCTAATATTGCAAAACTTTTACCATCACTTGCAATTACAGGTGCGGTTGCAGCAAGCGTTAAAGACCCTGTATGGAAATACAAATGGACAGAAGCAAACGAGCCAGAAAATTTCGCAAGAGTACATAAATGGCTTGATGTTAAAGAATATCTTATCTGCCGTATGACAGGCGAATTTGTTATGACAAAAGACTCTGCTTTCGGCGCACTCATTTATGACCACAGAGAAGGCCACAGATGTTGGAGCCCTACAATCTGCAAACTTCTTGGTGTTAATATGGACCACTTAGCAAGAATTGCTGACTGTACAGAAAAAATCGGCGAACTTCGCCCACAACAAGCAGAAGAACTTGGTCTTGTACCCGGTATTGCAGTTTATGGTGGCGGCGGCGACGCTACACTTATCGGCGTTGGTGCAGGTGCAGTTGCAAAAGGCGACACTCATATCTATCAGGGAACATCAGGTTGGGTTTCTACTGTTGTTGATAAGAGCATTGTTGATGCTAACGCTATGATTGCTGCGGTTGTTGGTGCAGAAGACGGCATCTATAACTACTTTGCAGAGCTTGAAACTGCAGGTAAGTGTGTTGAATGGGTTAAAGACCACTTAGCACTTGACGAAATTGACATTTATCTTAATAAACAACATGCTCTTAAACACAAAAAGGCAGATATTGAAGTTGTCTATACGAACCTTTACGACTATATGATGGCGGTTGTTGATTCAATCCCTGCAGGTAGTGGCGGAGTAATCTTCACTCCTTGGCTTCACGGTAACCGTTGCCCGTTTGAAGACCCAAATGCTCGCGGTATGTTCTTTAATATTTCCCTTGAAACAGGAAAGACAGAAATGATTAGAGCTGTTGTTGAAGGTGTATGTTTCCATCTTCGTTGGTTCCTTGAAACACAGGATAAGAAAGTTAAAACATCAAATACAGTTCGTTTCGTAGGTGGCGGTGCATTGTCAGATGTTACTGCTCAGATTCTTGCAGACTGCACAGGCAGAGTTATTGAAACGGTTGCAAGCCCACAGAACGTTGGTGCAGTTGGTGCGGCAGTTCTAATCGCGGTTGATGCAGGCATTGTTCCTAATGTTCAGGCGGCAAAAGTACTTATTCCTGCAGAAAAGACATTCGTTCCTAATGCAGAAAACAAGCCAATTTATGACAAGAACTTTGAAGTATTCAAGAAACTTTACAAGTCAAACAAAGAAAACTTCGAAGCACTTAACAAACTTAACTAATTACATAAATCAACGATAGGGCGGGGTCTTTACCCCGCCATTATTATTTACATATTTTGTTGTTGCATTATCAACTTAAAAAATGTATAATAAATGATATATGTAACAAATCGGAGGTGTTATTTTGGAAGAAAAGAAATCTCTCAATAATAAATACCAGAAAATTGATATAGATGAAACTCCTGAAGAAGTAGTTGAGCCTGTAAAAGAAAAGCCGAAAAAAGAGAAAAAGGCTAAAACCGAAAAGGCACAAAAACCACCTAAGGAGAAAAAAGTCAAAGAACCAAAGGTAAAAAAGGAAAAAGCTCCGAAACAGCCCAAATTACCAAAGGAAAAGAAGGTTAAAGAGCCAAAACCTCCAAAGGTTAAGAAAGAAAAGAAGAAAAAGTGGGAAGTTCAGATTGTAGAAGATTATTCTGCAGAAATCAGTGAGGAGATTGCGGTTCCGGAAATTCCTGAAGTAGAAGAAATCAAAACAGAAACTACTGAAAAAACACGCCGAACTGAAGAAATTGTTCTTCCTGCAATTAAATCCGTAAAACAGATTTCGGGAACAACTGAAAAACCAAAAAAAGAGAAAAAGGTAAAAGCTCCTAAAGAAAAGAAAGTTAAAGAGCCAAAACCTCCAAAGGAAAAGAAGACTAAAGACCCGAAACCTGTAAAAGAGAAAAAAGAAAAAGGTCCAAAGGTAAAAAAAGAAAAAACACCTAAAGAACCGAAACAGCCTAAAGAAAAAAAGCCACGCGAACCAATGTCTAATAAAGATTATTTCACAATTGGTATAGTTGCATTGGCACTTGTATTGGTGGCGGTTTTTGCAGTTGTAAAATATGTGCCTGACAGTGATGTGGGTACTGATTTCACAGAAACAACAACTGAATCACAAGATAAACTTGCAAGTGTGCAGACATCTCGCGACGGTGTGGCATACAATCTTATTCAGTCTGAAATTCCTGATGTTTTCTACGGATTTTCAAGTGATTACAAGTTGCAGTATTATCAATACAAAGACAATAAAATGGCTCCTGTAAAATCAACAGGCAGTGTGAATGCAACTGTTGATATGGGGAACCAAAAAATCCCTGTAACTATTGATTATGTTGAACTTGGTGGCAAGATTTTCGGTGTAGGGCTTTTTGTAGCGAATAAAACTGAAGATGTTTATTTTTATGATATGCTCGCATTCCAACTTGTTAATCTTCCAAAAGGCTATGAACAAGATGGCAAAGCGTTGCTTCTTGCAACAACAAGTAAAAATGCGCTTACACAAAAGGTTACTTTGTGGCCTGAAAGTTTTGTTGTTGACTTAAAAACAGGCGCAACATCAAGATTTTTAAAGGTTATAAACAGAAATATTGATATAACTACCGGAGCAGGTGTTGAGGATTTCTGTATTCTCACAAACGAAAGTTATGGTGCGTCTGGTACAATTCCGTTTATTTCTGCCCGTGAGTATGAGGCAGGTAGCGGTCAGCAAGATATTTTCATCAAGAACGGTAAAGATGAAAAGCTCTATGTAAGTGATGTTTACGGAAAATTCTTGTTGACAGACGGCAAATCTGTAATCTTTATGAGAAAAACAGACAAGGGATTTGATGTAATTCGTAAAACAGGCGAAGAAGAAAAGATTACCGCTTCATTCTATGGTGCTATGAGCACAAATTATATGCACGCAGGCGATTATATCTTCAATAAGAATGACGGCAAACTTTATAATCTTTTAACCGGCGAAGAAAAAACCGTTGTGGGCTACAGAATGAGCCCTGAAATGATGGTGGTAAGCCCTGACGGCAAATATCTTGTTATGCTTGGCACGGTTGTGAATATGATGGATTATCAGGTGCATATATTCAACCTCCAGACAGGGGATTACACCAAGTTTAAAGACGAAAACTATTCAAGCCATTCAAATCTTACATTTATTAACAATACAACAGCAGTTTATATGGTGCTTGACCCTAATCAGGGTTATGAGTATGTAGCGCTTGATGTAACAAAGATAAAATAAAGCTATTTATAAAAAGTAATCTTGGCTCCCCTGAAAGGGGAGCTGTCATTTTTTGCAGAAAATGACTGAGGGGTCATTTGCGGATAGACAAGGATGTCTGTCCCCACGCGTTTTCTTGTTTGTTTTTACCTTGTGAATATGTGTATATGGCATCTTTTTGTTGAAATTCAACAAAGTTGAAAAAATGCAAAAAAAAATGAAAAAAATGCTTGCAATTTATATTTTGTTTTGGTAGAATATCTCTTGCGTTCACGAGATGAACAGTTTCGTGAGTCGGTGTTGATTGCGATGAGGGTCCACCCGTTCCCATCCCGAACACGGTAGTTAAGCTCATTTGCGCCGA
>CALCBQ010000089.1 GCA_937897215.1 uncultured Clostridia bacterium
AACTCAATTCGTAATGCGTAATTCGGAATTCGTAATTTCCCCCCTCAGTCGCTTCGCGACAGCTCCCCCTCAAGGGGGGGAGCCCAATTTTCGCCTTCCCCCTACGAGGGGAAGGCGGCAAAACGAAGTTTTGACGGAAGGGGGGCAAAGAGCCCGACAAACCCCAATTTTTAGAATTGATTTTGAGTGATTTTGTTTTCTGTTTAAATCACATAATCCTTATACTTATCGGCATAATCAACAGGGAGAATAACTTGGATTTTTATACCATCAGGGGTATATTCTTCGCTTAAAATTTTACCGTTATTGCGAATTGTATTGACTTCGCCACCCTTTGAAAACGGAATAAGCAATTGGAGTGTAACGCTTTTAAGTTCAAGGGCTTTTTCAATCTCACGGAGAAGTAAATCGAGGTTAATACCCTTTAATGCGCTAATCATAACCGTCTTGCCCACAGAAATAAGGTCAAAAACATTTTCTGCTTTATCGCACTTATTCATTACAGTAATGATGTTATCGCTTTTACAACCTAATTCTCGCAAAATGTCGGTGGTAATCTCAATATGCTCGTTGCAATGAATATCCGACGCGTCGCATACATTGAGAATGATATCTGCCTCAGCAGCCTCTTCAAGAGTAGACTTGAATGCCTTGACTAAATCGTGGGGGAGTCGGCTGACAAAACCAACGGTATCAATGAGCATAACATCTTGTCCGTTAGGCAGTGAAAGTTTTCGTGATGTTGGGTCAAGTGTAGCAAATAATTTGTCCTCTGCAAGCACTCCCGCATCTGTGAGCGCGTTCATAAGTGTGGATTTACCCGCATTTGTATAGCCAACTAATGCTACTGTGATTACGCCATCTTTTTCTCGTCTTTTACGAAGTAATCCGCGACGCTTTTCAACTTCTGCGAGTTGTTCTTGTAACGCGTGCATTCGTCTCATAATGTGTCGTCGGTCGCTTTCAAGTTTTGTTTCGCCGGGACCACGAGTACCAATACCGCCACCAAGACGAGAAAGTTCTTTTCCCTTACCTGTAAGGCGGGGGAGCGAGTATTTAAGTTGAGCCAGTTCAACCTGCAATTTACCCTCGCTTGTCTTAGCCCTGAGTGCGAAAATATCAAGAATCAACTGTGTGCGGTCAACAACTCGTACTTTTGTAGCATTTTCAATGTTGCGGATTTGCGACGGAGTTAATTCCCCATCACATACAATCAAATCAATTTCCTGATTATGACAAAACAACTCTGCTTCAGCCAGTCTGCCTTTGCCTAAATATGTTGCGCCGTCAGGGGTGCTTTTTCTTTGAATTATCGAGCCAACAACAGAAGCCCCTGCACTTTCTGTGAGGAGCGTAAGTTCTTCTATTGAGGCATCTGCATCAAAATCCCCTGTGTCAACAGAGATAAGCAATGCCCTTTCCGGTTCTTGTGTAATTTCGTAAAAATCCATAGTGTTTTCCTTAAGTCAGAGGGTTATTCGGCTCCCTTTGACGAGGGAGCTGTCTGCGAAGCAGACTGAGGGAGAGATTGGTTAACCACTCTATCTATATGTTCACAAACATTATAAAAATTATTATCAATATCAATATTACATATTCGTAACACTTCTAATCCCATATTATTTAAATATTTTGTACGAAACTCATCATTTTTCATTTGTTCTTCTGTGTAGTGCCCACCGCCATCAAGTTCTATGACAAGTTTTGCTTTTGCACAATAAAAATCAACAATATATTTTCCAATAGATTTCTGTCTTTGAAACCGTATAGGATAATTACTAAGATACTCATACCATAGTTTACGTTCCCAAGGTGTCATGTTTTTTCGTAAATTTCTCGCGAGAGGGATATTTGATTTATTATACTGTTTCAGTTGCCTATCTCTCCCTCCGTCATTTTCTTACGAAAATGCCACCTCCCTCGTCAGAGGGAGGCG
>CALCBQ010000090.1 GCA_937897215.1 uncultured Clostridia bacterium
TGATTTTATGAAAATGTGGAAGAGCAAAAGTTGGCAACTTGAAGTTACAGGTGTTGATGGTAATGTTCAATTATTTGGCGTCAACATTTTTGATTATGATTGGGTTGATACTAAAAATAGGGTTGAGGTAAATGATTTATCGTATGCTGTTCCAGTTTACACTGTCATAATTGACGGAGAAAAATATGAATTTGCCGCTGGTGAGCGTAGTAATTGTGTTTGGAACTTTTACTTAAACAAATATTAAATATTTTAAAGAAAATCCTCGGTTTTCACCCAGTTCTTTTTCGGACACGAATGACAAACTCCCGTAAACATAATTTTATGGGAGTTTTTTTGTTGCATTTTACTATTGCAACAAATCATTGCTCGACTTTTTCATAATATTATGCAATAATGTAATTGAAAAGGAGGCGAGATGTATGCCTAAAATTTCAAAAAACATTAAAAAACTTCGTGCAGAACATAATTTAACCCAAGATGCTCTTGCCACAAAAATTCATGTTACTCGTCAGGCAATATCGAATTGGGAGAATGATAAAACAAAACCTGATATTGAAGCTCTTGAAAGTCTTGCACAGGCTTTTGGGGTAGATATTGAAGAAATTATTTACGGCGAGAAAAAAGAAGTAATAATCTCACAAGAAAAAACAACCGAAAAAAATCGCATAAAAGTTATTCTTGCAATTATAGGTTCACTTCTTGTGGCGTCAGGTTTAGCACTTGTATTCTTCGGTTTCTGGCAGTATTTGCCTGTTGCTATGAAAACAATATTTTCTGTGGTGCCAATAATAGCAGGTCAGGTATTCGCTGTATATGTACTACTAAAAAAGAAAAACAATGTACTGTGGCGTGAGTGTGCGTCGCTTGGTTGGGTTGTGGGAATAGTCTCAACAATTGCTCTTATTGACAATATATATGATATAAGTTGGGTATATACAGATTATCTTTTCATTGATTCTTTTCTTATAATTCCTGTAATGTTTATAATGGGTGCGATAGCACCGCTGGGGTTTTACTATTATATGACAATTCACATTGCGATAACTTCTAATGTGTATATGTCAAGTATATTTGCTTCACTTCTTCTGTTTGCAGTGGGTGTTGCATTTGTTTTCTTAATTTCAAAAAGCAAAGAAGACGTTCGAGGCAAAATAGCACAATGGATTACAGTTATTGCATCAATACCATTGTTTGTAATCTATCTGTTTGCAGGATCTGAAGTTGGAATACTCTCAATGAATTTATCGGTGTTATTTGCCTTTTTACTTTCATATTTCTTGTGCTTGTTTATATTTGCTCCAAAAAAAGATTCATTCAAATTGCCGTATAAACCAGTAGCTATTATTGGGTTGTGTATTTCAATGCTTTATTTGTCAGTCAGTGGATTTTATGATAGTGCAGAGATTGAAAATAACATTATACCATTTGTTATTTCAGCAGTAGCTTGTATTATTCCACCTGTTGTAGCATGGTTTATCAAAAGAGATACTTTTGAAGATGATAAAGTCAGAATTGGTACAACTGCATTGCCTTTTGCAATGATTATATGGAGTTGTGTTTATTCAATAATAGAAGAATATTTTATGTGGCGGAAGTTGGAAAACGGAATAGTTGATTATGTTCCTGGTGTACACCAAGTAGTTTTTCTTGTAGGCGCGGTGTTAACTTTAGGATTTGGTGCATTATTAGTTTACCAAGGCGTAAAAGAATTGCAACTTCTCACATTAAATTTCGGTGTAATTACAGTTTTTATACAAATTTTAAGTATTTACGGTCAACTTGGAGACATCAACATTTTTGTTCTAGGAATTCTTTTGGTTGCATTTGGTGTAGGGCTTATTATTCTTAACAGTAAAATGGTATCTCTTAAAAAATCACTGAAAGAAGAAAATTCGGGAGGTGATGACAATGCGTAAGAAGTTAACAACAATTATCCTTGTTTTAGCAATAATTCTTCAGTTGTCAGTGCCTGTTATTATGATTGCATACAGCAAAAATGTTGAAGGCGCTCTGCCTCAATATGGTAAAGAGTTCAAGATAAAGGTTTATGTTCAAAATGTTTATAATGGTACTGTGGATTATAGGTTTTATTCTTACGATATGTATGATATAGGGCGATATATTGTGCTGGAAGAAGACTATGAAGGATTTGCTAATTTTGGAACAGTTCAAAAGTCAAAACCGAAAACACCATACTATATTCGTATAACTATGGATAATAAAGCAAAATTGGATGGTTTTCCGATTAGTTCCAATATTGATGCTTTTAGGGTTAAAGAAGACTCTGCATATCTTGTTATAAAAGCGTATAAAGGCGAACTTGCGGTTGTGAATTTGTATATGGATGGTATCCCTGCAAAAGAGTGGTTTGAAACCGCAATCAAAGAAGAGGATGAACATGGTTTCATAACATTACAGCGAAAAAATTAGAATTAAGGCGGAGGGCAATCCCTCCGCCGTTGCTATTTTTGTAAATGTGTGTTAAAATACTCTCATCAACTGAAAGGGCTTCGGTTATGAAAGATTTTTTTAACAAATATCGTGAATTGATTATCTATATAATAGTCGGTGGGCTTACAACTGTTGTTAACTATATAATTCATTTCGGACTACGCTTTTTTAATGCAAATTACTATGTTGCATTAACTGCCGCTTGGTTTGGCGCGGTAATTTTTGCTTATATTGCAAACAGAGTTTTTGTGTTTGAAAGCAAAACAAAAGGCAAGGCACAAGTTAAAGAGTTTGCACTCTTTATTAGTGCAAGATTATTCTCATACGGACTTGAAATGCTTATTTCATTTATATTTATTGATTTGGCTCATGCGGATAATTTTGTATGGCAACCTGATTTTATTGACACAGTAATCCCAACAGGCGAGTTAATTGTTAAAACAGGTGCACAAGTTATCATTGTTCTTTCAAATTATATATTCAGTAAACTTGTAATCTTCAAAAAAGATGCATAATATTCAAATATTCACTGTATAATGTATAAAAATACACGAAAACAGTGAATATTTTAATTTTTGTGAATAAAACCTTGACTTTTTTGAATATGGTTGTATAATGTAGCCATAAAAATTCAATTTACATAAAGGAGAAAACAAAAATGAAAAAATCAGTTAAAATTCTTTCAGTAGTTCTCGCTCTTGTTCTTATCGTTGGTTGCTTCGCAGCTTGTGGCGGTAATGATACACCAACAGCAAAGGTTAAGGTTATCGATATCAACCTTACAGAAGAAGAATATGCTTACGGTGTTGACAAAAATCAGCCTGAACTTCTTACAAAGGTAAACGCATTTATTGCAGAAATCAAAGGTAACGGTAAATTTGACGCTATCTGTGATGCATACTTCGGCGATGGCGAAAAGAAAGGCGTTACTTCAGCAGCACTTGACCCATCAAAAGACCAGCTTGTAGTTGCTACAAATGCTCAGTTTGAACCATTTGAATACAAAAAAGGCGATACATATTATGGTATTGATATGGAAATCGCAGCACTCCTTGCTGAATATCTTGGTCAGGAACTCGTAATTCAGGATATGGAATTCGACGCAGTTTGCTTGTCAGTTGGTCAGCATAAGTGCGATATCGCAATGGCAGGTCTTACAGTAAGTGAAGACAGAAAAGAATATGTAACATTCTCAACTTCTTACTATACAGCTAACCAGAAGATTATCGTTAAAGGCGACGACACAACATTTGATGCTTGCAAGACAGCTGCTGATGTTGAAGCAATCCTTAACGGTTATGATGACACAGTAAAAATCGGTTACCAGAATGGTACAACAGGTAACTTGTATGTTGAGGGCGACGAAGACTGGGGCTTTGCAGGTTTCAAAGTAACAGGTGTAGGTTACGGTAGTGGCTCACTTGCAGTTCAGGACCTTATCAATGGCAACATTAACTATGTTATTATTGACTCTGACCCTGCAAAGTTTATTACAGATGCAATTAACGCAGTAGCATAATTTTATTATTGAATATGTTTTGCCATAACCCTACCTTGTGGTAGGGCTATGGCGTTTTTTAAGGATTTATAATTATGGGTAATTTTAAGGCAAAAATTCTAATATTTCTTGATACGTTTATAAATGAGGGCGGTTACAAAACTGTAACCGAAGGTCTTCAGAATACCGTGCAAATTGCAGTGTGTGGTCTTATAATCGGTATTATTATTGGTACATTAATTGCAGTTGTAAGAGTGTTGCCAAAATATAAACTGTTACCGAGAATACTTAACGGTATTTGTAGCTTTTATGTGTCATTTTTCCGTGGAACACCTATGGTTGTTCAACTTCTTTTGTCATACTATGTGGCACTTCCGCTTATGGGAATAAATTTACCATCGGTTTCGGTTGCAATGCTGGTATTCGGATTAAATTCAGGTGCATATATATCTGAAATTATGCGTAGCGGTATTCAGTCAGTTGACCCGGGACAAATGGAAGGTGGACGCGCTATCGGCTTAAGTTTTGGTACAACAATGATTAAAATTGTTATTCCGCAGGCAATCAAGAATATCTTGCCTACACTTGGCAATGAGTTTATTACACTTATCAAAGAAACATCTGTTGTAAGCTTTGTTGGAGCTCTTGATTTGTATGTTGCATTCAACCGTATTGGTTCAAATAACTACGAGTTTATGGTGCCATATCTTGTAATGGCAGTTATTTACATTATACTTGTTCTTATTATCAGCGGTCTTGTTAAATTGATGGAAAGGAGTCTGAGTAAAAGTGATAGAGGTCGTTAACCTTAATAAATCATTTGGTGAAATAGATGTCCTTCACGATATCAATATTAAAATCAACAAAGGCGAAAAGGTTGTAGTTGTTGGTCCGTCAGGCTCCGGTAAATCTACATTCTTGCGTTGCCTTAACTGTATGGAAGACCCAACATCAGGCAGTATTATTTTTAACGGCGTTGATATTGCTGATATGAAAGTTGATATTAACATTCATCGTCAAAAAATGGGAATGGTTTTCCAGCACTTTAACCTTTTCAACAACAAAACAGTTATTGAAAATATTATGCTCGCTCCTGTTTATGTTGAGAAAAAACGAATGAAAAAACTTCGTCGTAAAAATCCGAACAACGAGGTTGTTAAGAGCGTAAAAGAGATTAAAGCAGATGCAAAAGCGCAGGCGATTGAACTTTTAAAGCGTATTGGTCTTGAAGAAAAAGCAGATGCTTATCCAAGTCAACTTTCAGGTGGACAGAAACAGCGTGTTGCTATTGTCCGTGCACTTGCTATGAATCCTGATGTTATTCTTTTTGATGAGCCAACTAGTGCTTTGGACCCTGAAATGGTAGGCGAAGTTCTTGAACTTATGAAAGAACTTGCAGATAGTGGTATGACAATGGTTGTTGTTACTCACGAAATGGGCTTTGCAAAAGAGGTTGCCGACAGAGTTATATTTATGGCAGACGGTGTTATTGTTGAAGAAGGTACTCCGGACGAGATTTTCGGAAGTCCTAAAAACCAGCGAACCATTGATTTTCTTAAGAAGGTTCTGTAAGAAAGGATAAGCCCGATGAAGAAAATAAGCAAAATGAATGAGCTTGCTTGGATTCTTGGAATTGTCCTTTGTGCCCTTGGGATTGCTCTTTATATAAAGGCAGGTTTTGGGCTTTCAATGGTTGCGGCTCCGCCTTATCTCATTCATTTAAAAATTGTTGAAATATTCCCATGGTATACTCAGGGGACATCAGAATATATTTTACAAACTGTTCTTTTAATAATTCTTTGTGTTATTATAAAGAAGGTAAAACTTAACTTTGTTCTTTCCTTTGCCACTGCGATTATTTCAGGAATGGTTTTAGATTTCTGGCTGTTTGTTTTGGGCGGAGGAGAATTATACGAGACCATTGGTGTCCGCATTCTTGCTTTTATTCTTGGCGAACTTTCAGTAAGTATGGCGATTGCGTTTTTCTTCAGAACTGCAATGCCACTTCAATCTTACGAAGTGTTTGTTAAAGAGATTTCAGGCTTCTTCAACATTGAAATCAGCAAAATAAAGATGGGGTTTGATATTTCATTTTTGATACTTTCGGTAGGTCTTGCTGTTTTTCTAAACAGAAGTTTTCAAGGAATTGGCATAGGAACAGTTATTTTAACGGTCATAAATGCACCTCTTATAAATATGTTCGGGAAGCTTTTTGATAAGATTTTCGTTTTCGATATGGCTTTCCCTAAGCTTGAAAAGATTTTAGCTAAATAAAAAAAGCACCTCAATAAGGTGCTTTTTTATTATTTAATTTTAGCAATATAAGAAATAAAATACCAAAATACAAAAGTATTAAGTATGGCGAAAAAGGCGGAATGGATAGCATTAGAAATCCCGTTTTTGAAGAAAGCTCAGTTGTAAGAATTATTATTTCGATAAGAGATGACAGAGGATATAAAATTAAAGAGTATAATATTTCTGGCAGAAAAACTGAAATAAGACAAAGGATATATCCAAAAACAAAAACAGGAGTGCAAAGAGCAACAACCCAAAGGTTAGCAATAATTGAGAATAAAGAAATTCTTCCGAAATAATAAGCAACAAAAGGTGCTGTGCCGATTAAAACTGAAATCGAAATCGCCAAA
>CALCBQ010000091.1 GCA_937897215.1 uncultured Clostridia bacterium
CTTTGCATTCTGTTAGACAAACTCCAATTTATCAAACAAAAAGCGGGAGCTATGCTCCCGCCCTACATTATTCCGCAATCTTTTTGATTACATCAATAAACTGTTTTTCTTCGCTGAGTTCAATGCAACCTTTATCAACAAGTGCTGCATTTGCAGGGTTAATAGGAAGCTTTGCAAGTACTGGAATACCAAGTTCTTTTGCAACTTCATCAATCTTGCTTTCGCCATAAATATTGTGCTTTTTGCCACAGTCAGGACATTCAAAATAACTCATATTCTCAACAATACCAATGATTGGAACATTCATCATTTTTGCCATATTAACTGCTTTCTTAACAATAAGTGTAACCAAATCCTGAGGAGTTGTAACAATTACGATTCCATCAACAGGAAGTGATTGGAATACTGTAAGTGGCACATCGCCTGTTCCGGGAGGCATATCAACAAACATAAAGTCAACATCGCCCCAAACAACTTCTTGCCAGAATTGGTGAATAAGACCTGAAATAACAGGGCCACGCCAAATAACAGGCTGGTCTTCTTTTTCAAGAAGTAAGTTCACACTCATAATTCTTGTACCCAATTTTGATTCTAATGGATACATCCCTTCTGCTGTGCCTTCAGGGTTACCACTAACACCAAATGCTTTTGGAATTGATGGACCTGTAACATCGGCATCAAGAATAGCAGACTGATAACCCATGGTTTGTGCTGTAACTGCAAGCATTGATGTTACTAAACTTTTACCAACGCCACCTTTACCGCTTACAACACCGATAACCTTTTTAACATCACTCATTGAGTTACCAGGAATGTGTAAATCTTGTTTTTTGCTATCGCAGTTTGCTGAACAACTACTGCAATTTCCACTACACTCACTCATTTTATATAACCTCTTTTCAGTAGGGGTCGGCGTCCTCGACGACCCTATTATTTATATTTATTTTCCTACACAGAATTGTGCAAAAATTTCATTAACTACTAACTCTGTTGCCTTTTCGCCTGTTAAAATCATAAGATTTTCAATAGCAGAATCAAGGCAAACCGTAACTGCATCCATTGTCATACCAAGCATTAAAGCATTATCTGCATCCTTGAGAGCATCAAGTGCTTTTTTACAACAATCTTTCTGACGCTCATTGACAATTGCAGTTGCAGATGTATCAAAATCTGCAGTACCAAGCAACTGCTCTACCGCGTTTGTAAGGGCTTGTTTACCGTCGCCCGTTTTAGCTGAGATAAAAACTGTCTGCGAGAAATTTTCTTCAATTTCGCCATTTAGATAGTTTTTGTCTAAATCTGTTTTATTGACAATTCCTATTGCATTTTTGTCTTTGCAAAGGTCAATAAGTTTACGGTCTGCATCTGTTAAAGGACGACTTGCATCAAAAACTGCAAGCACAAGCTCTGCATTTTCAAGTCTTTTTACTGCTCGGTCAACACCAATGCTTTCAACAACATCATTTGTTTCACGAACACCTGCTGTGTCAGCAAGACGAAGTGTAATTCCTCCAACATTCACAGTATCTTCAACAATATCGCGAGTTGTTCCTGCAATTTCAGTAACAATGGATTTCTCTGTACCAGAAAGCAAATTCATAAGCGTTGATTTGCCAACATTTGGGCAACCCACAATAGCTGTGTCAACACCCTCCATTATAATCTGCCCTTTTGAGAAGTCGTTTATGAACTTTTCCAGTTTTTCAATGCTCTCGTCAATATGCTCTTTTAAGTTGTTTTCGCTTAAATCTTCAATTTCTTCGTAAGGGTAATCAACCCAAGCAGAGAGAAGCGCCAAATCATAAACAAGTTTATCGTTGATTTTCTTAATTTCTTTAAAAAGACGACCTTCAAGCACACCAAGAGCAATTTTTTCTGCCTGCTCGCCTTGTGCAGAAATAATATTCATAACTGATTCTGCACTTGTAAGGTCCATTTTTCCGTTTAAAAAAGCTCGTTTTGTGAATTCCCCTGCCTCTGCAGGAATTGCCCCTGCATCTAAAACCGCTTTAAGTACTTTATCTGTAACAAAAAGACCGCCGTGGCAAGAAATTTCTACAACATCTTCGCCCGTATAACTTTTAGGTGCTCTAAAAACGAGTGCTACAACATTGTCAATGTTACCTTTTTCGTCAAATGCCTTGCCGTAAAGTGCAGAATAACCAGGGATATCGCAAAGCTTTTTACCATTAAATGAAGAAAAAACTTTGTCCGCAATACTAATAGCATTTTCCCCTGAAATTCGCACAATACCTATTCCACCAGGCGCTTTACCCGTTGAAATTGCCGCTACGGTACTCATTTTTCTTCACTCGCTTTCTTTTTCCGCAAATCTTTAAAAAATGCCGACAGAATTTTTGCACATTCTTCCCCCATAATTCCACCTTCATAAAGTGGCTTATGAGTAAAATTCATATCAAAAAGGCGTGCTGCCGAAACGACAGCACCGTTTTTTTCATCAGTTGCACCGAAATACACATTTTTAATTCTTGAATTTATAGTTGCACCTGCACACATTGGACACGGCTCAAGAGTAACATATAAATCACATTTCCAGAGTCGCCATCCACCAAGATTTTTACAAGCATTGTCAATGGCTTCAATTTCGGCATGATGCAAAGCGTTTTTTACAACTTCTCTGCGATTTCTACCTTCGCCGACTATTTTGCCATCACAAACAACGATTGCACCAACAGGCACTTCGCCTTCTTCGGCAGATTGCTTCGCCAATTCAAGAGCATATTTCATAAAATCAACTTTTTCCATATTTAACGCTCAATACTTGTAAGTGTAATTCCTATCATCAGAATAATTGCGATAATCATTGGCACATTTCCGAAAAGCGCAGAAATTTTATTACCGGTTGTAAGAGTGTCAACACCTTTTTCAAAGGTTGTTTTGTAATTCATTGATTTGAATGACACACCGCCAAAAACTCCAAGTGCCACAAACACCGCCAACATACCCATTGAAACTACACCAGACCATGTTTCGCCAAAATTAGTATCAACAGTCATAATTACAACGGAATACATATTATTTATAAAATGAAGAATAATTGATGGCCAGATACTACCTGTTGCAATTGTAAGGTAGCCCAGATAAATACCACCGATAACTGTATATGGAATCTGTGCCATATTGCCGTGCATAATTGAGAAAACGAATGCACTTGCAATAATGGCAAACTTGTCGCCATAACGACGAAGTGGTTGCATTACAACACCGCGGATTGCAAATTCTTCGATTATTGCTGGAACTACCGCCATAGAAATTGTTGCTATAATAAATCCACCGACACCTGACATTTCTATATCTTCAAGACCGCTTGAAAATTTCATTCCTGCCATTTCTTGTATAATGAGAGAAATGAAGTTTACAACCATTGATGACACAAGCATAATAGGCACAAATAACATAGTGAGTGTTACCGCTGCTTTTTTGTTATAAACTGTGCCAAATGGTAGTAATCCAATATATTGCTTCTTTTTAAGTGAGTAAAACACCAAGCCAAACGGTGCGCCAATATAAATAATTGAGGCAACAACAGAATATGCAAGACTTAAAGTATCATCTTCAAAAAGCGACATAAGTGATGGCATATATTTTGCAAGAAGACCGATTAAAAGCGACACCGCGAAAGATAAAACTACATAGATAATTACGGCAAGACCAAAATGCGAGCCCAATTTTCGCAAAATTCTCTTGTCTGTTCTTTTTTCATTTCTTTTTATTAATTTTTCATTATCAGGCGGAAAATACACGTTGTTTGGGAAATAATCTGCACCATAGGGCACAAAATTCTGATTTTCTCCGCCAAACTGACCATTAGGATTTTGATAATTTTCCATTTTTAACTCCTCAGGATGTCAGTTAGTTGTCTGTTGTTTTCTTTGATACATAACCACCAATAACAGTGATTGCAGTTTTTCTGTTTTCTTCAGGGAGTTTAATATTTGTTTCACCATAAACTTCAAGTTGAAGTTTATGTGCAGCAAGTGGGTAGTCAACAACCCAAATCCATGCAGTTGACCTTGAACTGTAACCGTAACGAGTATCAGGTGTAGGCATTGTGATTTCAGTAATTTCATAATTTGCCCAACCTTCAGTTACAGCTTTAGAAGCATAACTGATAATTGACTTTTTACTGATATTTGTGCGCACATTTGCAAGCATAACATCTGCAACCTCATTGATTTCTGAAAGAGTTGCACCCTTTGCCTTTTCAATAAGAGCATTAACAACCTGACGCTGACGAGCTACTCGGCTAACATCGCCGTTTGCATCAGTCTTTCTTACTCGGCTGAAAGCGAGTGCTTGTTCGCCATCAAGAAGAACCCCTTTACCACTGCCCATTTTGTTGCTTTTGAGAACACCGTTGTTAAGATGATTTGCAACATACTCAGGTACATCAACATTTACGCCACCAAGAACATCAATAACCTGTGTAAATGAGTCGAAGTCAACCATAGCATAACCGTCAATTTCAAATTTATAATCATTTTCAATTGTTTCAACAAGATACGCAGGGCCACCGTTTGCACAAGCCGCATTAAGCTTTGCATAACGGTCAAACTGGTCCATATAAGTGTAGCTATCGCGCATAAATGAGATTAACTTGATTTTTTTATCAACCTGATTGATTGAAACGAGCATCATAACATCAGTATTACCCTTTTCTGTAATATTTGCTCTGCCCGGTTCTTCTGAGGATGCATCACTACCAATAAGCAAAACATTGATAATATCACGATTGCTCATCTTTTCGCCGCCGTTTGTTGCCCAGTTTTTAAGAATTTCTCTGAAATCGTTACCTGTGGCATCATCCATTTCACCAAAATCAAATTTATCGTCGTCGCCTTCAATAAATTCTTGATTAGGGTCAATAGTTGTGCTTTCGTTGTCATCAAAATCAATCAAGCTGAATTTATGACCAATAAATGCAGCAACTGCAATTATAAGTGCTAAAAACACCGCAAGAATAGGAAGCAAAATAATTAACGCTTTTTTCTTCTTTTTCTTATCTTTTGGCACTTTTACTTCTTCGGTTACCTTTTTTTCAATATCACTCATATTATATCTTTCCTTTCACTAACAGAAAAATTTGTATAAATTATTCCTCGTCAGCACCCTCTACAGCTTCAACTGTTTCTGTTTTAACTTCTTCTGCCTCTTCTTCGTGCTCTGCAAGAGAAATTGTAACAACCTTTTCACCCTCTTTAGTCTTCATAAGGATTACACCCTTTGAAGGACGATTGCATTCTCTAACCTGCTCTGCGGGAAGACGGATAATAATACCGTCAGAAGAAATCATAATAATATCTTGAGTTTCGTCTACCATTTCAATAGCACAAACCTCGCCATACTGTTCAGTATGATAGTTTGTAAGACCTTTACCGCCACGATTCTGCACACGATAGTTTGAAACATCACTGCGTCTGCCGTAACCTTTTTCACTGATTGTAAGAACCTTACCTTCGTTACCGAAAATAACCATACCTACAACCTCGTCGCCTTCGCCCAATGTAATAGCACGAACACCACGAGCAGTTCTACCAATTGCACGAGCATCATTTTCTTTAAAGCAAATACTCATACCCTTGCGAGTTGCAACCATTAAGTTCTGTTCGCCATCAGTGAGTTTAACCCAACGAAGCTCGTCGCCCTCGTCAAGATTGATTGCAATAATACCACTCTTACGAATGTTCTTGTACGCATCAAGCTCTGTTCTCTTAATAACACCATTCTTTGTAGCCATACAAAGGAAGTATTTATCTTCGCCAAAGTCAGGAACACGAAGCATTGCAGTAACTTTTTCTTCTGCAGTAATAGGAAGAATATTTACAATATTCATACCCTTGCTTGTTCTTGTTCCCTCTGGAATTTCATAACCCTTAAGACGATACATTTTACCTTCTGATGTGAAGAAAAGAATGTAATCGTGAGATGAACAGATAAACATACTTTCAGCATAGTCCTCTTCACGACGGCTCATGCCCTTGATACCTTTACCACCACGACGCTGAACCTGATAAGTTTCAACTGGTTGACGCTTGATGTAACCCATTTTTGTAAGAGTGAATACGCAATCTTCTTCAGCAATAAGGTCTTCAATATCAACTTCGCCAAGAACATTTGAAATTTCAGTTCTTCTTTCGTCGCCGAATTTTTTACCGATAACTGAAAGCTCGTATTTAAGAATTTCTTTAACTTTTGCTTCAGAGCCGAGAATTTCAAGATATTCTGCAATCTTGATTCTTAATTCATCACGCTCTGCAATAATTTTCTGAATTTCAAGACCTGCAAGTTGTCCAAGACGGAAAGCAACGATTGCAGTTGCCTGTGGGTCGTCAAAGTCGAATTTTTCCATAATAGCAACTTTTGCTTCTGCCTGACCACCCTTACAAGCACGGATTGTTGCGATAATTTCATCAACAATATCAATTGCGCGAGCAAGACCTTCAAGAATGTGTTCACGAGCCTGTGCTTTGTTCAAATCGTATTGAGTTCTTCTTGTAATAATTTCACACTGGAATTTAATGTATTCTTCAATAATCTGCTTGAGAGTAAGCACTTTTGGTTCGCCATTTACAAGAGCCAACTGAATAATACCGTATGAAATTTGAAGTTGAGTCATCTGATATAACTGATTAAGCACAACTTGAGGATTTGCATCTCGTTTTAAATCAATAACGATTCTCATACCGCCACCGCGTTTTGATGAATAGTCATTAATATCAGCAAGACCTTCAATTCTCTTGTCCTTATGTAAATCTGCAATAGATTCAATAAGACGAGCCTTGTTTACCTGATAAGGAAGTTCAGTAATAATAATCTGGAAACGACCTGTTTTCTCATTTTCAACAATTTCTGCACGGCCACGAAGTGCAATCTTGCCACGGCCTGTTGCATAAGCAGCACGAATACCTGCGCGCCCCATAATAATACCGCTTGTTGGGAAGTCAGGACCCTGAATGTGTTGCATAATTTCATCAAGTTCTGCTTCAGGATTATCAATTACACAACAGATACCGTCAACTAATTCCCCAAGATTGTGTGGCGGAATATTTGTAGCCATACCAACAGCAATACCTGTTGAGCCGTTTGCTAAAAGATTTGGGTATCTTGATGGCAAAACTGTTGGCTCTTTAAGACGGTCGTCATAGTTAGTTGTGAAATCAACTGTGTCTTTGTCAATATTTGTAAGCATTTCAAGAGCAATTTTGCTCATTCTAGACTCAGTATAACGGTATGCAGCAGGTGGGTCGCCATCAACTGAACCAAAGTTACCGTGTCCGTCAACAAGAACATATCTCATTGAGAAATCCTGAGCAAGACGAACCATTGCATCATAAACAGATGCGTCGCCGTGTGGATGGTATCTACCAAGCACTGAACCGACTGTGTCAGCACACTTACGGTGTGGCTTGTCAGGATAAAGTGAATTTTCATACATTGTATAAAGAATTCTTCTGTGAACAGGTTTTAAACCGTCGCGCACATCAGGAAGTGCACGAGCAGTAATAACAGACATTGAGTAGTCAAGGAAAGATTTTCTCATTTCCTTGTTAATCTCAACATTTATAATATTCTGTTCTTCAAGTGGAACATATCCACCAAGATTAGGATTATTTGCTTTACTCATTTTTTTACCTCATTAAATGTCAAGATTTTGTACATACTTAGCGTTTTTCTCAATAAATTCTCTTCTTGGTTCAACTTTGTCGCCCATAAGAATTGAGAATGTTTCGTCTGCTTCCATAGCATCTTCAAGAGTTACTCGAAGCATTGTGCGGGTTGCAGGGTCCATTGTTGTTTCCCACAACTGGTCAGGGTCCATTTCACCAAGACCTTTGTATCGTTGAACATCACAATTTGCACCCATTTCTTCAAGAAATGCATCTCGCTGTTCATCTGAAAAAGCGTATTCATGGCGTTTACCTTTGCTAACCTTGAAAAGCGGTGGCTGTGCAATATAAATATAGCCCTCAGTAATTAAATCTTTCATATATCTGAAGAAGAATGTAAGAAGAAGTGTTCTGATATGCTGACCGTCAACGTCGGCATCGGCCATAA
>CALCBQ010000092.1 GCA_937897215.1 uncultured Clostridia bacterium
TCGCTCGACAGCTCCCTCAAAGAGGGAGCGAATTATAAATCTGCGTCGCAGACCCGACACTTTGCGCTTTGCATTTTGCACTTTGCATTTTGTTAGACAAACTCAAATTTATCAAATAGTATTTTGTGATTTTTATATAAATTTTACTGTTATTTTTTTGCATTGTGAATGACATATAATCCTTGAAATATCAAGTAGTTTGGTATATAATAATGAATAGTATGGGTTTCTATAGAAATTTGTAATTAAAGGACGAAAAAATATGGAATTAAGTAAGAAAAATGTTAAAATAATTCTTGGAATAATCACATTTGGAATTATACTTTTTACAATTTCACAGAATTTATCTTCCGTTGCCGGATTTTTATCAGGACTTATTAAAATTCTGGCGCCTGTAATTGTAGGTTTCTGCCTTGCTTTTATTCTTAATATTCTTATGAATTTCTTCGAAAACAAAGTATTTAAACGACTTGGTAAAAGCAAAAAACGAATTGCAAATTCACTACTTCGCCCATTAAGTCTTGTTTCTACAATCGTTACAATGTTTGGTTTCATTATACTTTTAATGTTTATCATTATTCCTCAACTTGAAGACTCTATAATGTTACTTGTAGAAAAAGTTCCTGTATATTACGCAGATTTTGTTTCGTGGATTGATTCTCTTGTTGAGCGTTTTGGTCTTGAAGTAAGCACAGAAATGCTTCACAATCCACAAATTAAGATTGAAGACCTTGTTGCGATGGCTGAAAAGGTTTTCACTTTTGAAGCAACAGGCGATATTCTTAATACTACTGTTGGTGTTACTTCATCAGTTGTTTCGGGATTTATTAATCTTGTATTAGGATTTGTAATTGCGGTTTACATTCTTGCAGAAAAAGAAAAAATCGGTAATTTCACTAACAGAATTCTTGATGCGGTTTTACCCGCCAAGCCATACAAACACCTTTGCGATATTTGTTCAGTTGCATCTAATTCATTTGCAAACTTTATTACAGGTCAGTTTACAGATGCTTTGATTTTAGCAATTCTCACGTTTATCGGAATGCTCATTTTCAGATTCCCAAGTGCTGCAGTTGTATCAGTAATAATTGGTATTTCTGCACTTGTTCCTGTTGTTGGTCCTATTGTTGGCGAGATTATAGGTTGTCTTTTAATATTTATGGAAAGTCCGCTTAAAGCGTTATTCTTCCTTATATTCGTACTGATTTTACAAGCAATTGACAACAACTTTATCTACCCGAAAATTGTTGGTAAATCAGTAGGGCTTCCCGGAATTTTAGTGCTTGTTGCGGTAATTCTTGGTGGCAACATAGGCGGAATGCTTGGTGTGTTACTTGGCGTGCCTATTGCATCTGCAATTTATGCACTTGTTGTTGACTGGCTTAAAAACAGACAAAAAGAAAAAGTAGCAGTTAAAGTAGAAAATACAGACGAAGTTGAAAATACTGATAATTCGTCAGTGGAAACGGTTGAGGAGTAAATTATGCGTAAATTAGGTTTTGACAATGATAAATATCTTCGTATGCAATCTGAGCATATTAAAGAAAGAATAAGCAAATTCGGTGGTAAACTTTATCTTGAATTCGGTGGTAAAATCTTTGACGATTACCATGCTGCAAGAGTACTCCCCGGCTTTAAGCCAGACAGTAAAATGAAGATGCTTCTTCAGCTTAAAGATGATGCAGAAATAATTATTGCTATTTGTGCTAAAGATATTGAAAAGAATAAAATCCGCAGTGATTTAGGCATTACTTATGACCTTGATGTGCTTCGTCTTATTGATATTTATCACGGATTTGGTCTTTATGTTGGTGGCGTTGTACTTACTCAGTATTCAGAGCAACCATCTGTTACTGCATTTGAACAGAAATTGCAGAGTTTAGGCATTAATGTTTATCGCCACTACCCTATTGAAAATTATCCACTTGATGTTGAACTTATTGTTAGTGAAGAGGGTTATGGTAAAAACGACTACATTGAGTCTGACCACTCACTTATTGTTATTACTGCACCTGGTCCCGGTAGTGGTAAAATGGCAGTATGCCTTTCACAGCTTTATCACGAAAATAAGCGTGGTATTAAAGCAGGTTATGCGAAATTTGAGACATTCCCAATCTGGAATTTACCTCTTAAACACCCTGTAAACCTTGCTTATGAGGCGGCAACTGCAGACCTTAATGACGTTAACATGATTGACCCATTCCACCTTGAAGCGTATGGTGTAACTACTGTTAACTACAACCGTGATGTTGAGAACTTTCCTGTACTTAATAAAATATTTGAAGAAATTTATGGTGAGTCCCCATACAAATCGCCTACTGATATGGGTGTTAATATGGCAGGTAACTGCATAATCGATGATGAAGTTGTTCTTGCCGCATCTAAAAAAGAAATTCTTCGCCGTCATTGTAATTATCTTGTTCAGCAGAAAAACAACAAGAAAAAATCAAACGAACTTTATAAAATTGAACTTATTATGAAGCAATTAGGCATTACAAGTGCTGACCGACCTGTAGTTTCTGCGGCTCTTAACCTTTCAGAAACTACTGACGCACCTGTTACCGCCATTGAGCTTCACGACGGAAGAATTATTACAGGTAAGGCGAGCGAGCTTCTCAGTTCTGCTTCTGCTATGCTTCTTAATGCATTAAAGGCACTTTCCGGCATTGGCGATGAAATTTTACTTATTTCGCCTACGGTATTTGAACCGATTAAAGAGTTAAAGGCAAGAATGCATGAACGCGACACAAGTTTGCATCCTGACGAAATTCTTATTGCTCTTTCAATTTGTGCAACTATGAATCCGCTTGCAAAAAAAGCACTTGAGGCAATCAAGGGCTTAAAGGGGTGCGATGTTCACGCTACTGTTGTGCTTTCTGATACCGACAAAGAGACACTCCGCAAACTCGGTACAAATGCAACATATGAGCCATACAAGAAAAACGACAATTTATATTACAACTAATTCTTAAGGCGGGTGCAGGGGGATTTGCACTCGCCTTGTGATTTTTCATTGATTTGGGGATTGATGATATGAAAATAAATCTTAAAAATGCAAAAGAACTTCAAAAATTAAAGGGATTTGGCACTTCGGCTTGTTGGTGGAGTCATTACTGTAAAGACGAAAAAACTCAAGACGAGATTGCTGAAATTTTATATGGAAATTCAGGTCTTAAACTAAATATTTATCGTTACAATATCGGTGGTGGTACTGATATGGATAATTACAGGGTGCAAAATCCTTGGCGCCGTACAGAAAGTATGTATGTTTTTGACCGTGAAAAAGAAGAAGGCTATTGGGATTACTCTCTTGACAAAACTGCAAAAGATGTTATGCGAAAATGCATCGACAAAGGCAATATTGACACTCTTATCGTGTTTGCAAATTCGCCACATTGGTCGCAGACTTCAACAGGACAAGCATCAGGTAGTTTAATGATGCACACCTGCAACTTGCCAAAAGCCAATTACAGAAAATTTGCAGACTATTTTTTAACTGCTACTCAAAGGCTTATTGACGAGGGATTTCCCGTGAAATTCGTAAGCCCTATAAACGAGCCACAATGGAAATGGGGTGGCAGTTACGTATGGCAAGAGGGTTGCCATTACGAGCCTGAAGAAATGGCAGAAGTTATGCACATTTTTGCAGAAGAAATTATAAATCGCAAAATGGATGTTAAACTTTATGGTCCTGAAAGTGGCGAAATGATGGGTTTAACCCCTGAATATCTTGATTTGCTTACAAAAGATGAGCTTGTTATGAGTGTTATGCCAATTTTTGCATACCATTCATACCACGATGATAATAATCCGAAAATCCGTGTTGACTTCAAAAATCAACTGGTAGTCCCCCACCCTGAACTTCGCTTTGATATGAGTGAGTGGTGCGAGTTACCTAACAAGAGTCATACAAAGAATTTCAAAGGTGCATTGATTACGGCACGAATTATTGGTCAGGATTTAATTTACGCAGGTGCAGAAAGTTGGACTTCTTGGGTTGCAATCAATCAATATTCTATTAAAGAAGACGGTTTTGACTACTCTGACGCTACCTTAACTGCAACGGACAACTATGAAGAATGGTATATTGCAGAACGATATTACGGATTTGCACATTTTTCAAAATACATACCTGTAAATTCAATTTGTCTTGACAACGGATTTTTCCCTGATGACAGCAACAATTTCAATGTATTTTCATTTTTAACTCCTGAAGGCAAAACTGTTACAGTTATTGTTAATGAAGATAAAGAAAAAGAAATCACACTTGATGGTAATTTCAGCAAAATGGAAATCATTGAATCTACACAAGAATACAAATTGAAAACCATTTATAATGGAGATTATAAAAATACTTTAACTGTTAAAAAAGACAGTATTTTAACTATTATTTGCGAGGATTGATATTATGAAAATTGCAGTAACTTATGAAAATGAACAGGTTTTTCAGCATTTTGGACATACTGAGAAATTCAAGATTTATGAAATAGAAAACGACGATATTGTTAGTATGAAAATCGTTGATACTGACGGCAAAGGCCACGGCGCATTGGCAACATTCTTAAAAGAAAATGGTGTTGATACCGTTATTTGTGGTGGCATTGGTGGTGGCGCACAAAACGCGCTTTCTGAAGCAGGAATCAAATGGTATGGTGGAGTTAAGGGCGACTGCAACAGCGCAGTAATTTCCTTACTTGTTGGCAAGTTAGAGTATAATCCTGACGCTAAATGCGACCATCACGACCACGAGCATGAAGAAGGACATACTTGTGGCGACCACGGTTGTGGTGGAAATTGCAACCACTAATAAAGGAGATTTATATGGACTTTGCAGTATCAAAACACCCTAATCCCCAATTTGAGCGAAAAAACATTAAAATTCTTAATGGCCAATGGGATTTTGGTTTTCAAAAAGCTAAAAGACGCTTTAAATTTTCTACTGATGAAAAAAGAGCAGTTGAAATAAGAGATAAAAAACAATATACACATAAAATCAATGTACCATTCTGTGTTGAAAGTGAACTTTCTGGCATACAGTATAAAGATTTTATAAATATGGTGTGGTATAAGAAAACTGTAGAAATCAAAAAAGATGGCAATCGTGTATTCTTATGTTTTGGTGCTGCCGACCATTTAACAACTGTGCTTGTGAACGGTAAACTTGCAGGCAGACATAAAGGAGGATACACATCTTTTAAGTTTGATATTACTGATTTAGTGTATGATGGCGAAAACGAGATTTTTGTACTCTGTGAAGATGATGTGAAAAATCCTTTTGTAATTCGTGGTAAGCAAAGCGAGTGGAAAAAGAGCCACGCTTGTGATTATACTCGCACAACAGGTATCTGGCAGACAGTTTATCTTGAATATGTGCCTGAAACTCGTGTAGAAAACTTTAAAATTTACCCTGACCACAAAAATAGTATGGTTACTGTAAACTTTGCACTTAAAGGCAAGGCAAACCTTACTTGTGAAGCATTCTATAATGGCAAGAGCGTTGGTAAATCCACATTCAAAGATGCTTGTGGCAACGAGGTTATGCAGATAAAATTAGACGAAACTCATCTTTGGGAAGTTGGTAATGGTCGTCTTTACGATTTAGAGATTACATTCGGCGAAGACAAGGTTTACTCATATTTTGGTCTTCGTAATGTGCGCCTTGACGGATATAAATTCTTAATCAACGAAAAAAGCGTATTCCAACGCCTTGTGCTTGACCAAGGATTTTACAAAAAAGGTATTTACACTTCCCCTAGTGATGAAGATTTAATGAAAGATATTGAGCTTTCAATGGCTCTTGGCTTTAATGGTGCTCGACTTCATCAAAAGGTATTTGACCCTCGATTCCTTTACTTCTGCGACAAAATGGGTTACATAGTATGGGGCGAATACGCTAACTGGGGACTTGACTATTCAAATCCAAAGAGCGTTGATGTATTCTTAAACGAATGGAAAGAAGCACTCGACCGCGACTTTAACCACCCATCAATTATTGGTTGGTGTCCATTTAACGAAACTTGGAATTACAAAGGCAGACCACAGTATGACCCATTACTTGCAACTGTTTATGACTACACAAAGGCCGTTGACTCAACTCGTCCTTGTATTGATACAAGTGGTAATTTCCATGTAAAAACAGATATTTTTGACTTGCACGATTACAGTTATGATGTTGAATTCTTCAAGAAAAACTATGACCGTTTTATGACAGAGGATTATCTTTATCAGCACGTGCTTGTTGAAAATAAGGGCAGACAAGAATATAAAGGCGAGCCTGTTTTCATTAGTGAATACGGTGGAATTAAATGGGTAAGTGATGAGTCAATCAAGTCTTGGGGTTATGGCGAGGATGTTAAAACTCCTGAAGAATTTGCAGACCGTTATGTAGGGCTTACTGATGTAATTCTTTCAAACTATAAAATGTTTGGTTTCTGCTACACTCAGCTTTATGATATTGAGCAAGAGCAGAATGGTCTTTATACTTATGACCGTAAAAAGAAATTCAGTGATGAAATTTATCAACGAATTATTGATATAAATACAAAGGTTGCAGAGATTGAAAAGTAATATGAACAAGCAAATTATTAAAGATTTTTTTGACGATTTTGCTAATCGTTGGGACAATGAGCCGATTTGCGACAAAGAAATACTTAACATTATTTTAGATAACGCAGGAATTGTTGAAGATGTGAACGTGCTTGACATTGCGTGTGGTACAGGGGTACTATTCCCCTACTATCTTGAGCGTAATGTTAATAGCATTACTGCAGTTGACTTATCGACTGAAATGGTTAAAATTGCAAAATCAAAATTCCCACAAGTTAATGTGATATGTGGAGATGCAGAAGAAATATCATTTGAAAACACTTTCGATTGTATTATGATTTACAACGCATTTCCACACTTTCCTAATCCACAATCGCTTATTGAAAATCTTGTGAAGTATTTGAATGTTGGTGGAAGATTTACCATAGCACACGGAATGAGCAAAACGGAACTCGACGAAGTGCATAAAAAATCGGCAGGGCGAGTTTCAAATATGCTACCTGAATGTGATGAGTTAGCAGAAATGCTAAGTCCATATTTTAATGTAGATATTACAATTTCTAATGATAAAATGTACCAGATTTCAGGTATAAAGAAATAAGGTGTTAATATGAATAACTATTTTCCAGAAGTAAAAAAGAATTTTGGTTTTGGTTGTATGCGACTTCCTCGCAAGGGTCCGCT
This sequence comes from uncultured Clostridia bacterium, assembly GCA_937897215.1. GTDB lineage: Bacteria > Bacillota > Clostridia > Oscillospirales > Acutalibacteraceae > Fimenecus. Next base: position 7,231 of record CALCBQ010000092.1, read on the forward strand.
TATTGACTATGAACAGACAAAACAGATGGTTGACACATTTTTAGAAGCAGGTTTTAACTATTTTGATACTGCTCACGGCTATATGGAAATGCGAAATGAGGCAACATTAAAGAAATGTCTTACTTCACGTCATCCAAGAGAAAGTTATATTCTTGCAGACAAACTTTCAGAAGGATTTTTCAAGAAAGAAAGTCAGATAAGACCTCTTTTTGAAAAACAACTTAAAAACTGTGGTGTCCTGTATTTCGACTTCTATTTAATGCACGCACAGAATGCCACTAACTTTGAAAAATATAAGAAATGCAGAGCATACGAAACTGCTTTTGACCTTAAAAAAGAAGGCAAAATTCGCCACGTTGGTCTTTCATTCCACGATAAAGCAGATGTGCTTGACCGTATTTTAACTGAATACCCTGAAATTGAATTTGTGCAGATTCAGTTTAACTACCTTGACTACAATGACGAGTCAGTTGAGGGTAGAAAGTGTTATGAGGTTTGCAGAAAACACGACAAGCCAATTATTGTTATGGAGCCTGTTAAGGGTGGCAGTCTTGTAAAACTTCCTGATGAGGCTAAAAAAGTGCTTGATGACCTTAATGGTGGCACATACGCTAGTTATGCTATTCGTTTTGCTGCAGGATTTGAAGGTATTTTTATGGTGCTTTCAGGTATGAGTGATATGGCGCAAATGAATGATAATTTAAGTTTTATGAAAGATTTTGAGCCACTTAATGACAAAGAAATGGATGCAATCAACAAGGTTTGCAAGATTATGAATGCACAAAATCTTATTCCTTGTACTGCTTGCCGTTACTGTGTTGACGGATGCCCTAAAAATATTCCAATCCCAGAGATTTTTGCTTGTATGAACGACAGAAAGCAGTTTAAAGATTGGAATGCAAAATATTATTATGAAGATGTGCATACAGCAGGCAAAGGCAAGGCATCTGACTGCATTGAATGTGGACTTTGTGAAAAAGCGTGCCCACAACATTTAGAAATTCGCAAATTACTTAAAAGCGTTACAAAGGAATTTGGAAAATGAGCAAAAACATAAATAAAAATCTTTTGAACATAGTGCTTTCTGCAATGTTTCTCGCAATTGCACTCATACTCCCCTTGTTCACGGCACAGATAAAAGAATTTGGCAATATGCTTTTACCTATGCACATTCCTGTTATGCTTTGCGGACTTGTTTGTGGCCCAGCATATGGACTTACTATAGGTGCTATTGCGCCACTACTTCGGTCGGCATTATTTGCTATGCCTGTTATGTTTCCGTCAGCAATCAGCATGGCATTTGAGCTTGCAGCTTATGGATTTGTAATTGGTATTCTATTTCAAAAAGCTCGTTGGAAGTGCATTAAGTCCCTTTACCGTTGTCTTTTAATTTCAATGGTATCAGGTCGTGTTGTATGGGGAATAGTTCAATGTATTCTGTTAGGACTTGGCGAAAACGGATTTACAATTTCAATGTTTGTAAGCGGTGCGATAGTTAAGGCAATTCCCGGAATAATTCTTCAATTAATGTTTATTCCAACAGTTATGCTTATGCTTGGCAAAACACACCTTGTGCATATGAAGAAGTAAGTGATGAATTTGAGTTTGTCGGACTCTTTGCCCCCCTTCCGTCAAAACTTCGTTTTGCCCCCTTCCCCTCGTAGGGGGAAGGCGAAAATTGGGCTCCCCCCTTGAGGGGT
>CALCBQ010000093.1 GCA_937897215.1 uncultured Clostridia bacterium
GTTTCGTATTCATCAGTAAGGCCAACAAAAACAACTGCAACATCAGCGTTTCTAGCTCTTTCTTTTGCTTCAAGAATAAGTTCCATTGATTTCTTTGCTTTTGCTTTCTTGAGTTCATAACCCTTTGAGAATGTAAGGTCAATGCCCATATCTTTCATTGTTTGGTATGCATTGTCAAGTCTGATTGGGTTAATAAGTGATGAACCTGCGCCCTGATAACGAGGTGTGTGCGCCATTTCGCCGATAAGAGCAACTTTAGCATCTTTCTTAAGAGGAAGAAGATTGTTGTCATTCTTCATAAGAACCATACACTGACTTGCAATTTCGCGAGCAATGTTGTGATGTTCATCGCTGTCGTATGTATAAGTGCCACCAAGAACTGGCTCTGCTTTCTTTGTAAGTTCAATAATCTTATCAACTGCAGCGTCAAGAACAGCTTCGTCAAGTTCGCCGTTGTTTACTGCATCAACAATAAGTTTTGTACCGATACCGGAAGATGTTGGCATTTCAATTTCCTGACCTGCAATAAGACCAGGCACTCTTTCGTTTTCTGCGCCCCAGTCAGTAATAACAACGCCTTCATAGCCCCAGTCATCACGAAGAACATCAGTAAGCAACCATTTGTTTTCAGCAGCATAAGTGCCGTTAAGACGGTTATATGAGTTCATAATAGTCCAAGGCTGAGCCTTTTTAACTGCAATTTCAAATGGAAGAAGATATGTTTCACGAAGTGTTCTTTCGTCAACAACTGCGTTAACTGTCATACGACGAGTTTCTTGGTTGTTAGCAGCATAGTGTTTAAGAGATGTACCAATACCCTTGCTCTGAACACCATTGATAAATGCTGCAGCCATTTCGCCTGCAAGAAGACCATCTTCTGAGAAGTATTCAAAGTTTCTTCCACAAAGAGGAGAGCGTTTGATGTTTGTACCAGGTCCTAAAAGAACTGATACCTGTTCTTTTCTGCATTCGTCGCCGAGTGCTTCGCCCATTTTGTAGAGTAAGTCAGTATCCCATGAACAAGCAGTAGCAGAAGCTGTTGGGAAACAAATTGCAGGCAATCCCTTTAAAACATCTTTGTTTTGTTCAGGGTCGCCCTTTTTACGGATACCGTGAGGACCGTCGTTAAGTGAGATTGACTTGATGCCAACTCTTTCTACAGGTTGGCTGTGCCAATAGTCAAGACCGTCGCACATACTTGCTTTTTCTTCAAGTGTCATCTGTGCGATAATGTCAGCGTGTTTAAGAGCCATAATTCTTTCTCCTTTTCAAAAGTATATTACTTTTAATTAACATTTCTATTATATATCAACACTATCGGTTTCGTCAAATAAAAGTTTTTCTGCCGAAACTGTGTCAATTGCCTCAACATTTTTAAGTTTTCTTTGAATGTAAATATTTTTACGCTCTGCTTCTTCCAAAGTTTTACCTGCATCTTCAACTTTTTTCTTTGCTTTAGCGAGCAAGTCCCCAAATCTTTCGTACTGTGCTTTTGCTGCACCAAGAATTTCACGTACTTCGTTTGCCTTCTCGTTAATAGCAATTGTCTTAAAGCCCATTGAAAGAGAATTAAGAAGCGCAGTGATTGTTGAAGGACCTGCAATCATAATGTTGTAGTCATTTTGTAATTTTTCAGGAAGTCCTGTTCTTGATGATGCAATTTCTGCATAAAGCCCTTCAGTTGCAAGGTACAAAATTGCAAATGGTGTTGTGTCAGGCACATGAATATATTTTGTAATAGTTTTTGCTTCTTCAACAACCCTTTTTTCAAGTTCTTTTCGTGCAATTTTAACTGCGTCTGCATCTGCACGGTCTGCAGCATCACAAAGTCGCACATAGTCTTCCATAGGGAACTTTGAGTCAACAGGTAAGAAAATATCTTTACCATCTTTCTCGCTTGATGGAATACGAATTGCGAACTCAACTCTGTCAAGTGAACCTGGTACAGTAGCAAGGTTTTTCTCATACATATTAGGAATTGTCTGGTCTAAAATACCTTCAAGTTGAACTTCTGCCCAAGTACCACGAGCCTTAACATTTGTAAGCACACGGTTAAGCGCAGTAACATTTTCAGTAACACCGGTTGAAAGTGTTTGCATTTCGCCAAGTGATTTATATAAGTTTTCAAGCTGGTCAGAAACAGTCTTGAATGAAGAATTAAGACGAGTAGTAAGAGTAGCGGTTAATTTTTCATCAACAGTAACTCGCATTTCTTCAAGTTTCTTTTCATTTGACTCCTGCATTTTTGTAATTGATGCTTCAAGAGTTTTGTTTTGTTTATCACTCTGTTCTGCATTCTTTTCGCTCATTGCTACAAGCATTTCGCTCATTTTTTCGCGATGCTCAAAATTGCCCTTGTTCATATTGTCAATACGAGTAGACATATCGTCAAGACTCTTTTTAACATCTTCACGGATTTCTTTATTTGAATTTTGGTTTTCAAGGCGGATTCTGTGGAATTCATCGCCCATATTTTTGTTTATGTAATCAATTTTTTGTTCTAATGCCACATTATTGTCAGTATTCTTTGTGTTTTTAAGTACAATAAAAAGAATGGCAACAGAAACAACTGAAATTACAATAGAAATTATCAATAAAATATCTGTCATACGAGATTTTTCACTCCTATAAGTAAAATATATACCTTATTATACCAAAATAATATAATAAAAGATAGTTTTTTATAAAAATTTTTATGAAATTGTAGCCATAAATTATTTTCTTTGATATAATAACTTTTGGTGAATAAAATGATTAAAAGAATTGTTGCTCTTTTTTGTGTGGTTGTGATAGTAATTACTTCTTTCGCATCTTGCAAAAAAGAAGATACTACAAATAAATTCTTCGCTTGCGGAATTACTGAAATGCCAGAACATTTTGACCCGCAAATTGTCCAAAGCGTAAGTGAGAAAATGATAGCTGTCAATATTTTTGACGGTCTTTTTAAGTTGGACGAAAATAACACCCCCGTTAAATGCGCAGTTAAAGATTATAAAATTTCAACTGACGGCTTAGTTTACACATTTTATCTTCGTGATGATATGCAGTATTACATTTCAAGTGATGTTGAGGAATTTCTTACTGAAAAAGGCGCAACAATCAATAGAAATATTACTGCAAAAGATTTTGCATTCGGTATAATTCGCGCATTACTCCCTGAAACTGATGCTCCCGACTTTGAACTTTTAAGCACAATTAAAAATGCAGAAAAAATTCATAAAGGCGAGTTGAATAGCAGTGAAGCAGGTGTTAAAATAATCAATGATTACACTCTTGAAATTACTCTCGAAAGAAAAGATAGTAATTTCTTATATGCTCTTACTCAACCTGTGTCCTTCCCTTGTAATCAGCAGTTTTTTGAACTTACAGCGGGCAGATACGGACTAGATGAAGAATACATAATCTCAAATGGTGGATTTTACCTTTCATCAATAAGTGAAGAAAAAAACGTAGTCATAAATAAGAATACAGAATACAATGGTGCATTTTCGGTGCTTCCAAGTGGAGTGGGCTTTTATTTGAATGCAACAACTCTTGATATTGCTAAAAAAGTTGATGACGGCACTTACGATGTGGGCTTTTTCTATGAGGATAAAGACAAGGACGAATTAGGTCGTTCTGTTGTAAAAACTGAACTTCAGAATGTTGCTTGTTCACTTGTTTTCAATATGGCCAATGAGACTATACAGAATAATGCCCTCAGAACAGGTATTGTATCTTGTATTAATGTTTCAGATATAACTAAAAACCCATTGAAATCTGTTTTGCCGTCATATTATAATGTTGATAACAGTGAAGTTGAAGTGTTGTCATACAATATTGATATTGCAAGAAATAGTATGATTAAAGCGTTTGATGAATTGAAAATCAAAACCCTCGATATTGAAATAATTTGCACTTCAAAGTATGAAAATATTGCGAAATCACTTGTTAACAGTTGGCAGAAAAATATTGGCGTTGAGCTTAATGGTATTGTAACAGTTCTTGAAGAAGCAGATTTTAATAAGCGTGTTGCAGGTGATGATTTCCAAGTTGCAATCTGTTCGTTGACAGTTGATAGCAATAATCCGTCAGAATTTTTATCAATGTTTACTACTGATAACGATTTGAATATCTCAAATTATAAATCTGACGAGTTTGACCGGCTTGTAAAGGATATGAGGGTATCGCCAACAAATGAAAAGGCGGTTTATTGTCAAAGTTATTTACTTAAAAATGCGGTAGTTTTACCGTTATATACTGAAACAACAACTTATGCAGTCCACAAAGATGCATTTGGAATTTATTTCAGCGGCAACAGTAGTAATATGTATTTTTATAAAGCACAAAAATAGGGAGGAAAATAAAAATGGCAGTATTAAAACCATTTAAGGCAGTAAGACCTAAAGATGAATATGCTTCACAGGTTGGTGCTTTGCCTTACGATGTTATGAATTCAGAAGAAGCAAGAGAAATGGTAAAAGATAAACCATACTCATTCTTGCATGTTGATAAAGCAGAGGTGGATTTGCCACTTGGTATTGATATATATTCAAAAGAAGTATATGAAAAAGCAAAAGAGAATCTTGACGCTTTAAGTGAAAAAGGTATTTGCAAACAAGATGAAAAACCAATGCTTTATATTTATCGTCAGATTATGAATGGTCGTGAGCAGACCGGTATTGTAGGTTGCACTGCAGTTGATGATTATATCAACAATGTAATTAAAAAGCACGAATTTACAAGAGCCGATAAAGAGGCAGACCGTATTCGCCACGTTGATACACTTGACGCAAATACAGGTCCAATTTTCTTAACACATCGTGAAAATAAGACAGTTTCAGATATTACAGAAAACTGGAAAAACACTCACACCCCTTGCTATGATTTCGTAAGTGATGACGGTGTTTCACAAACAGTATGGGTAATTGATGACGACGCAGTTATTGACACTCTCGTTAAAGAATTCGCAGAAATTCCATATCTTTATATTGCTGACGGTCATCACAGATGCGCTTCTGCAGTGCGCGTAGGTCAGCGTAGAAGGGGAGAAGGCGAGTATGATAAAAATGCAGAATTCAACTTTTTCTTGTCAGTTATTTTCCCTTGCGACCAGTTAAAAATTATGGATTATAATCGAGTAATGGCAGACCTTAACGGCAACACAAGTGAAGAATTTATTGCAAAAATGAGCGAAAAATTTGTGGTAGAAGAAGCAACTACAAGCCCTTATGCACCGGAAGAACGCCATACATTTGGTATGTATCTTGATAATAAGTGGTATAAGGTAACTGCAAAAGCAGAGTTTATCAATGAAAATGACCCTGTTGAGTGCCTTGACGTTTCAATTCTTCAAAACAACCTCATCACACCAATTCTCA
>CALCBQ010000094.1 GCA_937897215.1 uncultured Clostridia bacterium
ACATATTACTCCCTCAGTCTGCTTCGCAGACAGCTCCCTCAAAGAGGGAGCGGAAAACGTACTCATAAAACATCCCTACAAACTCCAATTTATCGAGATGATTTTGCTCAATATTTCCTGTTTTTTCTATTTTATCGCGCTAACGCTTTAATTAGCTAAAATATTTTTTCAAAAAAGTGTTTACATTTGCAAATATTTGTTGTATAATAACACAAATATTTTTATAAAGGATGGTTTTATGGAAAACGGTCTCAAAAAGCAATACGGACTCTTGATGGCTATCTGCATGGTTGTAGGTACTGTTGTAGGTTCCGGTGTTTTCTTCAAAGCTCAAGCAATTCTTCAAAAGACTAACGGCGATATGCCTCTCGGTATCTTAGCTTGGATTATCGGTGGCGTTATCATGATTTGCTGTGTTCTCGCATTCTGCGTTATGGCTCAGCGTTATGAAAAAGTTAACGGTCTTGTTGACTATGCTGAGGCTACAATCGGCAGCAAATACGGCTACATGATGGGTTGGTTTGCTACAACAATCTACATGCCTGCAATGACATCTGTTCTTGCTTGGCTTACTGCAAGATACTTCCTTACTTTCTTGGTTTCAGTAAACCCTGCTTTACAGCTCGCAGGCGACCCTGTAACAGGTAGCGAAACATTCCTTCTTGCAGGATTTATTCTTATCTGCGTATTTGCAGTTAACACACTTTCTTCAAAACTTGCAGGTAAACTTCAGATTAGTGCTACATTTATCAAGTTTATCCCACTTCTTTTGATGGCAATTGTTGGTACAATCTATGGTCTTACACACAACCTTGCTGGCGAACCAACATCAATCCTTACTTCTAACTTTGCTACAAGCGCTGGCGATATGTCTCCTCTTTTTGGTGCTGTTGTTGCTACTGCTTTCGCTTATGAAGGTTGGATTCTTGCTACATCAATCAACTCAGAAATCAAAGATTCTAAAAAGAATCTTCCTATCGCTCTTGTAGTTGGTGGTATCATCATTATTGCAATTTACCTCTTCTACTACATCGGTGTTGCAGGTGGCGCTCCTGTTAAGACTCTTATGGACGAAGGTACAGCTTCTGCTTTCACAACAGTATTCGGCAACGTTCTTGGTAACATTCTTAACCTCTTCGTTGCAGTTTCTTGTCTTGGCACTCTTAACGGTCTCCTTATCGGTACAATCCGTGGTATGTACTCACTTTCAGTTCGTAACATGGGTCCTAAAGTTGACCTTATGAAACAGGTTGACCCAGCTTCTGGTATGCCTTCAAACTCATGTATTGTTGGTCTTGTAATCGTTGCTGCATGGCTTGTTTACTTCTATGGTGCAAACCTTACAGCTACACCTTGGTTCGGCAAGTTCAGCTTTGACTCATCAGAACTTCCAATCATTACAATTTATGGACTTTATATTCCAATGTTCATCAAGTTCATGATTAAAGAAAAAGAACTTCCAGTTGTTAAGAGATTTGTTCTTCCAGCACTTGGTGTTATCGGTTCAGCATTCATGGTAGTTGCTGCTATTTACTCACACGGTTATGCACCATATATTGCTGCTAAAGAAGCAGGTGCAGGATTCAGCTGCCCAGTTCTTTTCTACCTTATCGTATTCGTAGTAATTATGGCTATTGGCGCTCTTGTTATGAAACCAAAGAAAAAGGCATAATTAAGTTAATACATAGTTTCAAAAAGCACTTGTTATTTTATAGCAAGTGCTTTTATTTTTGTGTTTTGTATGGTATTATTATATAATACCTCATCCGTCAACGCTTACGCGTTGCCACCTTCCCCTCAAGGGGAAGGCAGTTTTTGAAAGGTGGTGGAGTTGTGTTTGAAGATTTATTGACAACTGAATCAAGTTGGGAATTTTTAAAAAATACTCCCCTACCTGTTGCGGTTTATGGTACAGGCAACGGTGCAGACAGAGTATTCCACGAATTCCAACGTCTTGGCATTACTGTTTCGGCAGTAGTGGCAAGTGATGGATTTGTTCGCAAACGCACTTTTCGTGGCTTTGAAGTAAAATCTATATCGAGACTTGAAAGTGAAATTGGAGATTTTGTAGTGGCACTTGCCTTTGCGAGTCCCCTTACTGAAGTTATTAAAAGTATTAAATGCTTATCTTTACGGCACAAGGTAATTATGCCATCTGTACCCATTTATGAAAGTGAAATTTTTAATAAAGATTTCTTAAGAAAGCACATTGAAGAAGTTGAAAACGCTTACTTTTCACTTGCAGATGAGCAATCAAAAAAGGTGTTTGAGAATATAATTCGTTTTCAGATTACGGGCAATTTAAACTACTGTTTTGAATGTGAAACGGATAAGAACGAAGCATTTTCTATACTTAATTTAGGCGAAAACGAGAGTTTTCTTGACCTTGGGGCTTATCGCGGAGATACAGTTGATGAATTCTTGAAATATGCAAATTCCTATGAAAAAATCGTTGCGGTTGAGCCGGATACACGCACATTCAAAAAGTTACAACTCAACTGTGAAAATCTCAAAAATTGTATTACTCTCAACAATGCTATTTGGAGTGAAAACTGCACTCTGACTTTTGACGGAAACAAAGGTCGTGGGGCTTCAGCAAAATCACAAGGCGAGGAAAAAAGTGCAATCTGTGTTGATTATATCACTGAAAAATATGGGGAATTTTCATATATAAACATTGACATTGAAGGTGCAGAAAATGAAATGCTTAAAGGCGCTTGCCTAACACTTGCAAGTCGACCAAAACTCTGTATGGCAGTTTATCACAAAAGCGAAGATATATTCGCACTTGTAAATAAAATTAAAGAAATTAATGGGGATTACAAAATCTATCTTCGTCATCACCCACACATTTCATTCTGGGACACAAATATTTATTGTATATAGGTGGTCTTATGGCTATTAAACTTATTGTTACTGACCTTGATGGTACATTTCTTAATACAAATCATGTAACTATTCCAAAAGAAAACATTGAGGCATTCAAACGCGCTCACGAAATGGGTATAAAAGTTGCAATCGCAAGTGGAAGAACTAAAATTCTTACAGATTACCTTGTAGAACAACTCCCATTTTTAGATTATCTTATTACTTCAAACGGTGCTATTACTTATGATTTACATACTGGCAAGGTTGTTTGCTCAACACTTATGAATAATGCTCAATCTGTTAAGATTTTTAACATTTTGAAAGATTATAACTTGATTTATGAAATTTATTTTGACGGCAAGTGCTATATGAATAATGAAAGTTACGCTATGTTTGACACAGAGCATGTGTCCCCTCACATTCACGCTTTGCTTAAAGATTTTATTAAGCCCGTGCAGTCTCTTGAATCTCTTATTGATGGACAAGGTATTGAAAAGCTCAATATACTTTCTCTTACCGGCGAACAAAGACTTGAAGTCGAAGAAAAAGTCGGAAAAGTATGTGATGTTGCTTTTGCATCTTCATTCCCTATTGTTAAAGGTGTTAATGGTAACCTTGAAATGACTGACAAGAATGCTACAAAGGGATTTGCAGTTAAGGGGTTAGCAGACGCACTAAGCATAAGCAAAGAAAATGTTATGTGTTTTGGCGACGGCGAAAATGACTGCTCAATGTTAGATTTTGCTGACTACTCATTTGCTATGGCTAATGGCAATGATATTGCAAAAAGCACTGCAAAATTCATAACTGACACTAATGATAACTTTGGTGTTGCAAAAGCAATAAATAAATATGTATTCGGAGAATAAAATGGATATACAAAATTTCAAAGGTGCAATTTTTGATTTAGACGGCACACTACTTGACTCAATGCACATCTGGCACGATGTTGACGAAGAATTTTTTAGCCGTAGAAACCTGAAAGTAACGAAAGAATATGTTGACATAATTAAAAATATGCACTTGCCTGCTGCTGCAGTTTACACAAAAGAAAAGTACAACATAAAAGAAAGTGTTGAAGAAATTGTTGACGAGTGGTTAGACCTTTGCGCACAAGGATATCTTACAAATGTTGACTTAAAAAACGGAGTTTATGAATATCTTAAATCACTTCACGAAAAAGGTATTAAAATGGCTTTTGCAACTGCAAGTGAAAAAGTTGTTTGCGAAGAAACTCTTAAAAAGCACGGCATTTTCGACTTTTTCTCGGCATCTGCTTATGTAAGTGAAATTAACATTGGCAAGACTGAACCTGATATCTATCTTCTTGCAAGTGAGCGAATTGGTATAGCACCTGAAGACTGCATAGTATTTGAAGATATTATTGAAGGTATTCGTAGTGCTAAAAAAGGTGGCTTTACAACTTGTGGAGTTTATGATAAAAGTTCGGCTAAAGACGAAGATGAAATTCGCGCAGTTGCAGATTATTACATAAAATCTTTTGGCGAATTATTATAAAGTTATACACTTTTACACTTTACAAACACACAAAAAAGGTCTATTATATAAGTAGCAAAATTTGTAATTTTTTTAGAAAGAAGAATGATATATGGAAAAAACAGTTTTAGTTGAAACAAGTGCAAGACACGCTCATATTTCACAAGAACATCTTGAAATCCTTTTCGGCGAAGGTTATGAACTTACAAAGAAAAAAGACTTATCCCAACCTGGTCAGTATGCTTGTGAAGAAAGAATCGCAGTTATCGGTCCTAAAGGCCAGTTCCCTGGCGTTTCAATTCTTGGTCCTGTAAGACCTGCTACTCAGGTTGAAATTTCTGCTTCTGACGCTCGTTCAATCGGCGTGGCTGCAGTTGTTAGAGAATCAGGCGACATTGCAAACACACCTGGTTGCAAAATCGTTGGTCCTAAAGGCGAAATTGAAATTGAAAACGGTGTTATCGTTGCAAAGAGACATATTCACATGACTCCTGACGATGCTGAAAAATACGGCCTCGTTGACAAGCAAATTGTTGAAGTTAAGGTTACATCTGACGACAGAACTCTTACATTCGGCGATGTAGTTGTTCGTGTAAATCCTAACTTTGCACTTGCAATGCACATTGATACAGACGAATCAAATGCTGCTCTTTGCAAACCTGGCACAATGGGTGTTATTCTTTAATCCCCTACATAATCAAATTAAGGTCTGATAGTTAAATCTATCAGGCCTTTTCTTTTTTTGTTACATAGAAAATCGTAGGTTTAATTTCTTCACTTTTATAGCTATAAGGTCGTGTTATTGCTTTGTAGAAACTGTATCTTGCCATTTTTATATAAGGCAAAACGTAGAATATGGGAACAATAAGAATACACGAGAAAACCCAACCTAATAATGATAATCGGTAAAAAGAGTATCTTATTGTATTTTTTTCAATCAACTCAACACTTTTTGCAAGCACCTTTATTGAGTCGGTTTCTGTATGTGAAAAAATCACAAAATTGCACATCGAATATCTTTTAAGCGTTACATAAAGAAAACTTAAACCAATAAAAAACAAAATGATTGCAGACACAAAAAGAGTAAGCATTACGTTAAATGAATACTGATTTGAAATTACAGAATAATACAAAGTTGCTCCAACGACTGCACAAGGCAACAAATAAAATGCAGACCACGCGACAGATATAAAAAACTTTAATATTGATACAGAAATTGCCCTCATACACATACTAAACTTAAGTTTAATATGTGTTTTAGTGTTTTTTGAATAGAAATATTTATCTGAATACAACTGAATAATTCGCCACAACAAAAAAGAAATGCATACAGTTACAGTTAACAGTGTCGCTTTAAAATATATTTCATAATATGAAATAGCAGTAACAAATGAAAAATCCGCATTTTTTAGAAAAATGTAGAAATAATAATTCAAACCAAAAAGTGTGAAAATACTTACATAAGGCAAGGCGGACATAACAAAACTTTTAAAATAATTCTTTACAAGTTTTTTCTTGGCATTAAGTTTTATATACGAAAAATTCATTTGACTCTCCCCCTTTTTAAATTACTGATTACCCTTATTGTTGGCATAAAATTCATTAAAAATACTTAAAGGAGGATTTTTATGTGCGGAATAGTTGGTTTTATTGGCGAAGAAAATGCGGCTCCCATTCTTCTCCACGGGCTTCGTCGCCTTGAATATCGCGGTTATGATTCGGCGGGGATTGCAGTATATAACAACGAAGTTTCAGTTATAAAAGAAAAAGGCAGAATTGATAATCTGCAAGTTGAGGTTAACAAGGAAAATCCGCAAGGCACAATTGGAATAGGACACACCCGCTGGGCTACTCACGGAATTCCTGATAAGACAAATGCGCATCCTCACAAGTCTATGAATGGCATTGTTACGCTTGTGCATAACGGAATTATCGAAAACTACATTGAACTTAAAAATGACCTTGTTGCAAAGGGTTATGAATTCAAATCACAAACTGATACAGAAGTTATTGCGGGGCTGTTTGACTGTCTTTTTAACGGAGATGCAATTGCTACACTCATAAAAACTGCATCTATGCTTGAGGGTTCTTATGCAGTTGCTATGCTTGTAAAAGGATATAAAGACACCATTTTTGCTATGAAAAAGGATAGCCCTTTAATTGTGGGTAAAGGTAAAAATGAGAATTATCTTGCATCGGATATTCCTGCCATACTGCCATATACTCGCGACTGCTATATTGTAAATGATGGCGAATTCATTGAGCTTTCAAAAGATGAAATCAAAGTTTACGATGAAAATGGTACACCAAAAAAATGCGAAATCAAAACAATCAATTTGAGTATTGACTCTGCCGAAAAAGGCGGTTATGACTACTTTATGGCAAAAGAAATTTATGAACAGCCTAAAGCAGTTCGCGACACAGTTTCTCCTCTTATAAAAAACGGTAAAATTGTTCTTCCATTCGAGTTTCCTGAAAACTTTATAAAAGAACTCAAACGAGTTTACATTGTTGCTTGCGGTAGCGCTTATCATGTAGGAATGACTGCAAAATACATTATTGAGGATATGGCTCGCATTCCTGTAACTGTTGATATTGCAAGTGAGTTCAGATACCGCAACCCTATAATCGAAAAAGGCGACCTTTGTATTTTTGTCAGCCAGTCAGGAGAAACCGCAGACACTCTGGCGTCTTTAAGAGAAGCGAAAAAGCGTGGTGCATTCACACTTTCAATTGTAAATGTGTTTTACAGTACAATCGCACGGGAATCTGACGGTGTAATTTATACAAATGCAGGAGCAGAAATTGCAGTTGCAACTACAAAGGCTTTTTCGGCTCAACTTGGTGTGTCATACATTCTCGCATCATTTTTAGCGTATGAAAAAGGTCTTATTAATGATGAATTTTTAAGGACGTTCACTGACGAAATACTCTGTTTGCCCGAAAAAATTAACAATACATTTGATTGCGATAAAAATACAAAAAAACTTGCAGAAAAAATTAAAAATCAAGAGCATATTTTCTTT
>CALCBQ010000095.1 GCA_937897215.1 uncultured Clostridia bacterium
AATTGGTATGATAGTAAAGAATACCGAGAAAATCAATAACAAATACATACCATTGATTTTGTTGTTTTTCGGTATTGTGGGAACAGTTGCAATATTAGGACTAAGTCCCCATAGCGTTGTGCAAGGTGTTTTAGTTACAGGCACAGCAGTTTATGGAAATCAAGTTGCAAAACAATTAAAAAGTGAATAGAATATTATAAGGCGGGGTCAATACCCCGCCATTTTTTGTATAACTGTTTCTTTTTATATTCTTATTGACTTTAACTCCCATAGATTTTATAATATTTTACAGAAAGGTGAGATGTTTATGGCAGACCTTATATGTGCAAAATGCAAGCACCCCATAGAAGAATCAAATGCGGTTGAATGCCCGTTCTGTTGGGAAGTTTATCATAAAGATTGTTGGGAAGATACTGAAATCTGTGAAACCTGCAGAAAGTATAATCCTATATACGAAATGGTACAGAAACAAAAAGAAGTTGAAGTTCAGAATTCACAGAATGAAGAAACTGAAAATGAGTATAATGAAATCGAAACCGAAGAAGAAATGTCAGTTGATTTTAACGGCAAAGAAATGCCATCTTCTCCTGTTGCAAATTTCGTGCTTTTGGCATCACTTATAATGTTGATTTCAGGCGTAGCCGGTGGGGTAGCATTAGTAATTTACTTCTCGTTCCCTTTGCTTCGAGAATTTGTAGGTGTTATTGGTGGACTTGCTTTGGTAGGACTTGGAGTTGCCTTGGCACTTGTGGTAAAAGGTATCGCAGAAATGGTAAACAACTCACAGAAAAATGCGTTTTACTTATCAAAATTAGTTGAAAAGCAGAAAGAAAAGGACGAATAAAATGGGTAAATTAAGATTTTTAATTGCTTTAATCGTGGGCAAGGTGTCAATTTTCTTGCTTGATAAAATTTTTAAGAGGGGCACAAATCTTCCGGGCGAAATTATGCTTAAAATCTGCCCTGATGCACTTGCTCGTTTCACTATGCCTAAAACTACCGTGTGCGTAACAGGTACAAACGGTAAAACAGGTACATCAAACTTATTGACTCACATAATCCGTAATAGTGGCAAATCTGTTGTAAACAACTCAAAAGGCTCAAATATGGCTCCTGGTCTTGTAACTGCACTTGCAAGTGATTGCACATTAGGTGGCAAGGTTAAATCTAATGTGGCAGTGCTTGAAGTTGACGAGCGCTCATCACAGTTTATCTATACAAAGTTTGTGCCTGATTACATTCTTTGCACAAATCTTTTTCGTGATTCAATTATGCGAAATGGTCATAGCGGATTTATTTTCGATAAAATCAACGATTATTTAGACGAAAAAACTACGCTTGTTCTTAATGCAAATGACGGTATTTCAGGACTTTTAGGCGAAGAAAAATGCAATCGCGTATTCTTTTCTGTAAATAAAACAGAAAGAAGTACAACAAAATGTGAAGATACAGTTTGCGATTTAATTGCTTGTCCTAAATGTAATCATAAGTTAGATTATGAGTTTTATCACTACAATCACATTGGCGTTCCAAAGTGTAATTCTTGTGGATTTACAATGCCACAAAGCACATATTTTGCAAGTGATGTTGATTTCCTGAAAGGCACTTTTGTATTTAATGGGGACAAGGGCGAAAGCCTTGTTTTGCCATATCAAAAGGGAAATTTCTTCAATGTTTTCAACATAACAGGCGCTTGTGCAATCTGTCGTCTTATGGGTATTGACATTGATATAATCGCAAACAGTATTGAAGATTTATCATCAAAAACAGGTCGATTCCAAGAGAATAAATTTGGTGGCGTTGAGGTGGTTTCAATGCTCTCAAAAAACCAGAATCCAATCTCTTGCTCGCAAAGTCTTAAATACCTTGACAGTACTGAAAACGATAAAGATGTTGTGCTTTTGATTACTGACAGTAATGACAAAGTTCACGGCCACGAAGATATTTCATGGCTTTATGATACTGATTTTGCGCCACTCCAAAGTGATAAAATCAAGACGGTTTATATTGGCGGTTCTCGTTGCTACGATTTGGCTGGGTGTCTTGAAATCAAAGGGCTTGACACATCTAAATTCGTTCTTTTTGAGAATTATGATGAGTTGGCAAACGCGGTCAGCAAAAATGCAAATGCTGACAGAAGCATTGTGATTTATTTTGAACTTTATGCTACAAGCGTAGTTGCAAAAATCAAAAATGCATTGAAAGAAAAGGGGGATAAGTAATTATGAAAAAGTTTGTAATTGAAGTGCTTTACCCCGAATATAACAACCTTTACGGCGACCGTGGTAACTGCGAGTATTTGCAGAAAAAACTCACTCTTGCATGTTATGATGTTGAAATTTGCGAAACATCTCTTTTTGACGAGCCAAAATTTGTGAGTGAAAATGTTGATATTTTACTTATTGGTCCTTGTCAGGAAAAACATCAACTTGTAGAGAGTGAAACTCTTAAAAAGTACCGTGAAGATTTAGAAAAACGCATTGAAAATGGTGGCGTAATCCTTGCAACAGGTAATGCTTTTGAGATTTTTGGGGATTACATTGAAGATGCAAAAGGCGAAAAGCACGATTGTCTTAAATTCTTCCCATATTATGCTAAACAGTTTTCAAGACTTCGCTATAACGATTGTAGCGTAGGCGAGTTTGATGGTATGCAAATTACAGGTTTCAAAAATCTTTTAAGCCACTCTTACGGAGAAAATCCTTGCCCATTTTTAACAATGAAAACAGGTGCAGGTATGAATAAAGAAACTAAAATAGAAGGTGTTCATAAAAATAACCTTTTCGCGACATACCACACAGGACCACTTCTCCCACTTAACCCACAATTTACAGATTATCTTATTAAACTTGTGGATAGTGAATATGTTGGAGTAGAGTTAAAATATGAAACGCAAGCATACGAAAGCAGAATTAAAGAATTGCTGAAATAATAACAAAAAGCACGAAGAATTTTCTTCGTGCTTTTATTATGTGGAATATCTTATTTTGCCAATGCGCCAACTTCAAGCATAAATCCGCCGAGCTGAGCACCAAATTCAGGACCACCATCCATAATAAGACGGCCTGCTTTTGTTGCTTCAAGCATATCGTCGATGCTTAAAA
>CALCBQ010000096.1 GCA_937897215.1 uncultured Clostridia bacterium
CCTCTTCAATCATACGGGGTGCAGAGCCGTGAATAGCCTCAAACATTGCATATCTTTTGCCAAGGTTAGCACTACCAGCAGTACCAACACCACCTTGGAATTCTGCTGCTTCGTCAGTAATAATATCGCCATAAAGATTTGGAAGAACAAATACCTTGAAGTCTTTTCTTCTCTTTTCATCAATAAGTTTAGCTGTTGTAATATCAACATACCATTCATCGGTAATAATTTCTGGGTATTCTTTGCCAACTTCTTTGCAAATTCTTAAGAATTTGCCATCAGTTGTTTTAATTACATTTGCTTTATTGATAATAGAAACTCTTTCTTTGCCGTTTCTCTTTGCATAATCATAAGCCATACGTGCGATTCTTTCTGAACCTTCACTTGTTGTAACAACAAAGTCCATAGCAAGGTCTTCTGTAACGTTAACGCCCTTTGAACCAACTGCATAAGCACCTTCTGTGTTTTCACGGAAGAATGTCCAGTCAATACCTTGGTCAGGAACTTTAACAGGACGAACGTTAGCAAAAAGGTCAAGTTCTTTTCTCATTGCAACGTTTGCACTTTCAATGTTTGGCCATGGGTCGCCAGCTTGTGGAGTTGTTGTCGGTCCTTTAAGGATTACATGACATTCTTTAAGTTCTGCAAGAACGTCATCAGGAATTGCTTTCATAACTGCAACTCTGTTTTCAATTGTAAGACCGTCAATTACCTTGAATTCAACTCTACCTGCTTTTACATCATCTGCAAGCATATATTCAAGAACTTTTGCTGATTCTTTTGTGATAATTGGGCCAATACCGTCGCCACCACAAACACCGATGATGATTTTATCGAGTTTTTCGAAGTCAACAAATTCTTTTTGTGCTTTAATCTTTTCGTTTCTTGCAAGTTGTTCTCTGACAAGAGCTTCAAACTTTGCAAGTGCTTCTGAAATCTGCTTTTCCATATTTAACTCTCCTTAAAATGATTCTTTAGTATAGTTTAATAATCCACCTGCGAGAATAATATCTTTCTGGCGCTGTGAAAGGTCATATTTGATTTCATATTCTTCGTTAGTTGTAAGGTTTACAAGTACTGCAGGTTCATTATTGACAATTGCATTCTTAATTCCTTTAAGTGATAATTCATCGCCTTGAGTAATCTTGTCATAATCATCAGGATTTGCAAAGTTAAGAGGAAGAATACCTGCATTAATAAGGTTTGCACAGTGAATACGAGCAAAAGACTTTGTAATAACTGCTTTAACACCAAGATAAAGTGGAACAAGAGCAGCATGTTCACGAGATGAACCTTGACCGTAGTTAGCACCACCAATTACAATGCCTTTGCCTTCAGCCTTAATTCTTTCAGGGAATGTTTTATCGCATACGCCAAAGCAATACTGTGAAAGGAATGGGATATTTGAACGATATGGGAGGATTTTTGCGCCGGCAGGCATAATGTGGTCAGTTGTAATATCATCGCCAACCTTAAGTACTGCTTTTGCAGTAATATCATCGCCCATAGGCTCACTTGTTGGGAATGGCTTGATGTTTGGTCCATACATAACCTCAACATCTTTTGCTTCTTCAGGAGTTGCAGGCATTGCAACCATATTATCGTTAATGATGAATTCATCAGGAAGTACAATTTCAGGAAAATCGCCTAAATCGCGTGGGTCTGTAAGGTAACCAGTAAGCGCAGATGCTGCTGCTACTTCAGGGCTAACAAGATAGATACCTGCATCTGCAGTACCTGAACGGCCTTCAAAGTTTCTGTTGAATGTACGAAGTGATACACCTGCAGAGTTAGGAGATTGACCCATACCAATACAAGGACCACAAGCACTTTCAAGAATTCGAGCACCTGCGTCAATCATATCTGCAAGAGCACCATTCTGTGAAATCATATTAAGAACCTGTTTTGAACCAGGTGCAATAGCAAGACTTACTGCAGGATGAACTGTTTTACCTTTAAGAATTGCTGCAACTTTCATCATATCAAGAAGTGATGAGTTTGTGCATGAACCAATACAAACTTGGTCAACTTTGATTTTGCCGATTTCTGTAACAGATTTTACTCTGTCAGGCATATG
>CALCBQ010000097.1 GCA_937897215.1 uncultured Clostridia bacterium
CGACTGCAAAGAAACTTCTTTACGGAACAGTTGATATTGATATGGTTGCAGGTCCAAGTGAAATTTTAATTGTTGCAGACGATACTGCAAATCCTAAGTTCCTTGCAGCCGACCTTATGAGTCAGGCAGAACATGATGTTCTCGCATCTGCAATTCTTATTACAACAAGTGAGAAAATCGCAGAAGAAACAAAGAAAGAACTTGCTCGTCAGTGTGCAATACTTTCAAGAAAAGATATAATTGAAAAATCACTTAAAGATTACAGTGCAATTATTATTTGTGATAATATGGACAAAGCAGTGGATTTCGCGAATCGTCTTGCCCCTGAACACCTTGAAATGTGTGTAGAAAATCCACTTGAATATATTGGCAGAATGGATAATGCAGGTAGTGTGTTCCTTGGTAATTACTCTCCTGAGCCACTCGGCGATTATTTTGCAGGCCCTAACCACGTTCTTCCTACAAGTGGTACTGCAAGATTTTTCTCTCCATTGTCAGTTGACAGTTTTATTAAAAAATCAAGCTTTATTTATTATACAGAAGACGCTCTTCGCGAGTGCAAAGACAAGGTTGTTTCTCTTGCAGAAACAGAGGGCTTAACTGCTCACGCTAATTCAATCAAAGTCAGATTTGAGGATTAAAGATGTTCCAACTTAACGAAAAAGTAAAAAACTTAACACCGTATGAGCCAATTAGTGGCACTTATGAAATTCGTCTTGATGCCAATGAGTCTTTTTTGACTGTCCCAAAAGAAATCGAGAATGAAATGGTTGAAGCACTTAAAAGTTCAGCACTTAACCGCTATCCTGACCCAATGGCAACAAAGCTCGTCAACGGATTTGCAAATTATTTTAATGTTAATGCTGATTGCGTTACTGCAGGTAACGGCTCGGACGAGATTATTTCAGTTATAATGAATGCATTTTTGCAGAAAGGCGACAAGATTTTAACTCTTGAGCCGGACTTCTCAATGTATCGTTTCTACGCTGAAATTGCAGAGTGCGAAAGTGTAAAATTTCAGAAAAACGAAAACCTTGATGTTAACATTGAAGATGTAATCACACTTGCAAACAATGAAAAGGTGCGAATTGTAATTTTCTCAAATCCTTGTAACCCAACATCAAGAATTGTTACAAAAGACGATGTTAGAAAACTCATAAATAGTGTGGATTCTCTTGTTGTTCTTGACGAAGCATATATGGATTTTGCTGAAGACGAAAGTCTTTTAAATGAGTTCGAAAAATACGATAATCTTATTATTCTTAAAACTTGCTCAAAAGCATTAGGTAGCGCAGCGTTAAGATTAGGCTTTGCAGTTGCAAACAAAACTCTTACAAATGTAATTCGTGCAGTAAAATCCCCATATAATGTGAATTCAGTATCACAAGCGTTAGGCGAAGTGCTTTTTGCACATCCTGATTACATTGATAACTGTATTAAAACTGTTGTAAATTCAAGAAAAGAACTTTACTCACGAATCCTTGAAATCAAGAGCGACAAAATCGAAAAAATATACGAAACTCATACAAACTTTGTATTTATGAAAGTAAAAAATGCAAAGCAAGTGTTTGAAAAAATGAAAGAAAACTGCATTATTATTCGTAATATGGGCGACTACCTCAGAATTACCGCAGGTAACAAACAAGAAAATGAAAAAATGCTTGAGACATTCAAAAAAGTGTTGGAGGAAGTGTAATGAGAACTGCAACAATTAACAGAAAAACAAAAGAAACTGATATTAGTTTGACTCTCTGTCTTGAAGGTGGCGAAGTGAGTATTGATACAGGCGTTGGATTTTTTGACCATATGCTTACTGCTTTTGCAGCACACGCAGGTTACGGCTTAACAGTTACTTGCAAAGGGGACACAGAGGTTGATTGCCACCACACAGTTGAAGATATAGGCATTGTACTCGGTCAGGCACTTTATGAATGCTTAGGCGATAAATCAAACCTTGTTCGTTATGGTAGCTTTTTTGTGCCAATGGACGAAGCGCTCGGTTTCTGTGCAGTTGACATCTGCAACCGTGCTTATACAGTATTTGAAGCAGATTTTCCACAAGAAAAATGTGGCGATTTTGATGCTTGTATGTGTGTTGAATTCTTCCGTGCAGTAGCAGATAATGCGAAAATTACATTACATCTTCGCGCTCCCTATGGCGATAATTCTCATCACATTGCGGAGGCAATTTTCAAGGCATTCGGCCACGCAATGAGCATTGCAACAGAAAAAACAGACAAAACACTCTCTACAAAGGGGACTCTTTAATAAATGATTATTTTTCCTGCAATAGATATTAAAGACAAAGAATGTGTGCGACTTTATAAAGGGGATTTTTCCACAGCAGGTAAGGTTGCAGACAGTTATATGGAAACTGCGCTCAATTTCAAAAAAGCAGGCGCAGAATGGATTCATATGGTTGACTTAAACGGCGCACTTGACGGAGTCCGTATAAATAGTGAAATCTTCCTTGATGTTGCTAAAAACAGCGGACTCAAAGTTGAAGTGGGTGGTGGAATCCGTACAATGAAAGATGTGGATTTCTACATTCAAAATGGTATAGAAAGAGTTATTATCGGCTCTGCAGCTTTGAAAAATCCACAACTTGTAAAAGAAGCGTGTAAAGAATTCGGCGACAGAATTGCAGTTGGCATTGACGCTAAAAACGAAATGGTTGCAACTGAGGGTTGGACAGAAAAAAGCGACACCCACTATATAGACCTTGCAAAGAGAATGGAAGACTTTGGTGTAAAGTATATTATCTTTACAGACATTGACTGCGACGGTATGCTCTCAGGACCAAACCTCGAACAACTTGTAAAACTCAATGAAGCAGTTTCTTGCAATATTACTGCAAGTGGTGGTATTAAGGATTTAAGCAATATTATCGACCTTAAAAACGCTAATATGTATGGTGCAATCTGTGGCAGAAGTATTTACAGTGGCACATTAAATCTTAATGATGCTATCAAGGAGGCAACAAAATGAACCTTGATAAATATTTTGTAAAAGCAGACCTTATTCCTGCCATAATTCAAGAAGAAAGCACAGGCGAAATACTTATGCTTGCCTATATGAATAAAGAATCAATGGCAAAAACACTTGAGACCGGTTATACTTGGTTCTGGAGTCGTTCAAGACAAGAACTCTGGAACAAGGGTGCAACATCAGGGCATTTGCAGAAAGTGATTTCAATCTACGGCGACTGTGATGATGATACACTTTTGATTAAGGTTGAGCAGACAGGCCCTGCTTGTCATACAGGTAGTAAATCTTGTTTTTTCAATAAGATTAAAGGAGAATAATATGAACGATACATTAGCAAATCTTTACGAAACAATCCTTGAAAGAAGAGAGAATAAGCAAGAGGGCTCATATACTTGTTATCTTTTTGAAAAGGGTCTTGATAAAATCCTTAAAAAAGTAGGCGAGGAATGCTCTGAAACAATTATTGCTGCAAAAAACGGTAATAAAGAAGATACGGTTGGCGAAATCAGCGATTTGATTTTCCACTTGTTTGTTATGATGGCAAACGAGGGTATCGCCGTAGAAGATGTTATGGCAGAACTTGATAAGAGAAGTGCAAAAACCGGAAACCTCAAGGTATTTCATCAAGTTGATAAAAACTCATAAGGAGAGATAGATATGGAAATTTTGTGGACAATTTTAGGACTTTTAGGTCTTTTCATTGTGGTAACACTTATTCGCGCAGTGTTCTTCAAAGAGAAAAAAGCAGAAAATGTAAAGCTTGAACCAGAAATGGTAAATATGGAAAAATATTGTCAGGATTTAAGTGATGCTATTAAAATTAAGACAATTTCTAACTATGACCGTGAACTTGTTGACTGGAACGAATTCGATAAATTTCACGCATTTTTAGAAGAGCGTTTCCCACTCGTACATAAAACAATGAGCAAAACAAAGGTTGCCGATGCAAGTCTTATTTTTAAGTGGGAGGGTACAGACCCTACTCTTGACGGTATTGCAATGCTTGCTCATCAGGACGTCGTGCCAATTAATGCAGGCACAGAGGGTGATTGGGAGCACGAGCCATTTAGCGGTTATAATGACGGTGAGTTTATCTGGGGCCGTGGCGCAATGGATATGAAAAACCACCTTATTGCCGTTATGGAATGTATGGAAGAGCTTATCAACGAGGGCTATCAGCCAAAGCGTTCAATTTATATCTGTTTAGG
Organism: uncultured Clostridia bacterium; assembly: GCA_937897215.1. GTDB lineage: Bacteria > Bacillota > Clostridia > Oscillospirales > Acutalibacteraceae > Fimenecus. The sequence goes on from CALCBQ010000097.1 coordinate 4,197, forward strand.
TCATAATGAAGAGGTTGTTGCAGCTCCTGATAATGGCGCAAAACAGATTGCTGCATATCTTAAAGAGCAAGGCGTACATCTTGAAGCAGTTCTTGACGAAGGCGGCGCAATCCTTCCTGTTAAGATTGGCAAACTTCTCGATATCAACCTTACAGGCGTTGGTATTGCAGAAAAAGGTAGCGTAAACTATAAAGTAAGCGTAAACGCCAAAGGTGGACATTCTTCACAACCACCAAAGCATACTGCAGTAGGCAAGCTTGCAGACGTTATTAAAGATATTGAAAATCATCAGTTTAAGGCAACAATGCCGGATTACCTTAAACAGCTTATTAAACGCGTTGGTATGAATGCAGGTTATCCTTTAAGAGTTGTGCTTGTAAATGCTCCTATTTTACAGCCACTTATTCTTGCTATTTGTAAAAACATTCCTGCAGCAGCATCACTTATTCGTACTTGTACTGCAGTTACAATGGCAGAGGGTAGTCCACAGTTCAATGTGCTTCCACAAAAGGCAAGTGTTACCGTAAACTTCCGTACAATGCCTGGCGTTTCAATTGCCGATGTTGAAAAGCATATTCGCGATAGCGTTAAGAATAAAGACATTGATGTTGAATTCCTTGTTGGTAAAGAGTCTTCAATGGTTTCTCCAACAGATTCAAGAGCATTCCAGACAATCAAAGAATTGGCAGAAGCACAGAATAGCAAAAACCTTGTTACACCATTCTTGGTAATGGGTGGCACAGACGCTTATAACTATGAGCCTGTTTGTGAGAATATCTACCGTTTCGCACCATTCGTAGCAGATACAAAACTTCTTCTCTGCACACACGGCACAAACGAAAGAATCCCAATCGCTTGTTGTGAAGATGCAATCGCATTCTTTAAGCGTTACACTCGCAGAATGACCCAAGACTAAAAAAGGTGGGAGTTTACTCCCACCTTTTTCTTTTGTAAATTTGAGTTTGTAGGGCTCTTTGCCCCCCTTCCGTCAAAACTTCGTTTTGCC
>CALCBQ010000098.1 GCA_937897215.1 uncultured Clostridia bacterium
CCTTTTTCACTTTATTTGCCATTGAAAGTCCGATTGTACCTGCGCCACAATAAAGGTCAAGCACAGTTTCATCCCCCGTTGCACCTACATATTCACTTGCTTTGTTATATAACAATTCAGCACAATCGTGGTTTACTTGATAGAATGAAAGTGGTGAAAGTCGAATTTTTACTCCGCAAAGCACATCTTCAATATAATCTGCACCCCACAAGGTTTTGCACTCAAGACCTAAAATCACATTGGTTTTTTCTGTGTTTTTATTGATAGAAACACTTGCAAGTCCTTTGATTTTAAGTAAATCGTCAACCAATTCGTGTGATTTTGGAATTTCGTCCCCATTGATTACAAGGCACACCATAATCTGCCCTGTTACAAATGCTTTTCTTATGTAAACATGACGAATAAGCCCTGTATGGTTAATTGAATCGTAAGCCGAAATGCCAAATTCGGTCATCCAGTTTTTCACAATTTCAACTATATCTGCAAATTCTTCAGGTTGTAAAATGCAATCGGAAGAATTTATTATTCTATGGCTTTTTTGAGCATAAAATCCGGCAACAATACCCTTGTCAAACCCTACTGGGTATTGTGCCTTGTTTCGATAACGCTCCGTTTTACAAGTGATAATATCATTCACTTTTATATCTAAATGAGCAAGACGAGTAAATGCGTCAACAACCTTTTGTCTTTTGAGTTGCTTTTCGGCATCATAAGAAATATGACGATATGCACACCCACCACAAGAACGGAAGTGTGGACAATCAACAGCTATTCTGTCATCAGATTCTTTCAAAATCTGCTTGATAATACCAATTGCATAAGTCTTTTTTGCCTTGATAATATGAGCAATTATTGTGTCGCCCTTAGCAGCACCTGAAACGAACACTGCTTGACCGTTATAATGCCCGACACCATTACCCTCAGCTGTATAGCCCTCAATATTCAGTTGTATATCTTGATTTTTTTGAAGCGACATACAAACAAATCCTTATAACTTTAATAATATACCTGCAATCGCACCAAGCGCTAACCAAAATGCAGGGTGTAATTTTTTAAGTTTTTTAATAAACATAAGACCGAATACTGCAACGGAAATAGCAATAACAGGAATTGCAAATTCGCCGTTTACATAGAAAATTGGTTTGATAATGCCAAAAACAGCAAACAAAACGAGTGCAGTAACAACAGGGCGAATACCTGAAAACGCGCCTTTTACATACTGGTTTTCTTTAAATGCTTTTAAGAAACCTGCAACTAAAATAATTACAATAATCGACGGTGTTACAAGTCCCATTGTGGCAGTAATTCCACCTAAAATTCCACCAACAACACCAAGTTCGCCAAAGCCAGCACTATAGCCAGCATAGGTAGCCATATTAACGCCGATTGGTCCTGGTGTGCTTTCTGCAATCGCAACCATAACACCTAATTGGTCCTCGTTAAACCAACCGTAATCACTTCTTGCTAAGTCTTGCAAAAATGGAATTGTTGCAGGGCCACCACCAACGGCAAAAAGTCCTATTTTGAAAAATTCAAAAAACAATTTCAAGAAGGTCATTTTTGTTTTACCCCCTTGATTTTATTATAAGCAATACCTATCACAGCACCGAAAATTACAAGCAAAATCGGTGTGATATCAAGCACAAAACAGGCAATCAAGCCAATTATAAAAAGCACGACTGATATTACATTAACAAGACTTTTTTTGCCAAGTGTGATAACTGTATGTGAAAGAAGTGCGCAAACAATTGCGTTAATACCTGTAAGTGCAGATGAAACAATTGGGTAATCCATAAAGGACTGCAAAACAGACGCTACAACTGTGATAATTACTATTGATGGAAACACCATTCCAAGTGTTGCGAAAATTCCACCTAACACACCTGCCTGATAATAGCCGATAAATGTAGCAGTATTTACTGCGATAATACCCGGTGTACACTGACCAACTGCATAGTAGTCTAAAAGTTCTTCCTCAGTTGCCCATTTTTTCTTTTCTACTATCTCTTTTGTAAGCAGTGGTAACATTGTAAGACCACCGCCAAAGGTTATACTGCCTATCTTTGCAAAGCTCAAGAATAGGCTTAGTAATTTTTTAACCATTGTGTTTTCCTCTTTATTTTATGTTTTAGATGATTTTTAACTTATTTCTGTTCTCCGCTCCAGAAAATGAAATCTGACACAAGCATTGCTCTTACGGGAGCCGCCTCTGCCCCGCTGATTTTAACGGGAGCTGCTACTAAAAAGTATTTTCCTGACTCGACATTTTCCAAATCCAGATTTTCAAGGAGTGCTACATTATCTACCATAAACATTCTGTGTGTTCTACCGTCGCTACCCTCGGGCTCAACGGTCATTCCATCAGTTCCCACAAGAACATAACCCATGTGTGAAAGTTCTGATGCTGCAGATTCGTGTAGCACAGATTTACCGTGGCTCTTTATAAGTATTCTTTTTGCATTTCTTGGGAAATATTCCTCAACAAATGCACCTGTAATAAATGGTTCTGCCACCTCAACAACTACACAAGGTCCCATAAACACTTCAGGGTCGAATTCTGTTATATCACTGCCATTTGGTAAAAAGTGCAAAGGTGCATCCATGTGTGTTCCATTATGAAGACACATATTGATTTTACTTAAATTGTATGCACAGTCGTCATCAATAGTTTTTACCTTTTCAAGGCTTGGGGTTGGGTCCCCCGGAAAAACCTCACAAGTCATAACATCTTTTGAAATATCAATGATTTTCATAACATCACCCCGAAATTTTTATAAATTCATTTTAGCATATACTATATCTTTCTGTAAACAAGAAAGTCAAAATGGATTTCTGTTGTGAAACCACCACTTTTACGAATTTTTTCTTCTGCACCAAGCTCTGTTTTGAAATAATAAGGTGTCATTTTGAAAAGATTTACACCCATTTCGCCGTCAAGCGTTATTTCATTTTTAACTGTATATCTTTCTACAAATTCAAAGCCCTCATATTCCGTATGCTTTTCGACCTTTTCGTAAACGTTTTCATAAAGGAGTTCTTTTAAGCCCATTAAATGATTTTTACCCGGCACGGCGTATATAAGATAGCCACCACTTTTCAGCACTCTTGCAGTTTCGCTTTCTACCATAGGTGCGAAAATGTTGATCGCAAGGTCAAACCCGTTACTTTCAACAGGCATATTAAAGCAACTGCCTACTGCGAAGTTGCCTTTTTTATATTTTGCCGATGCAAAACGGACTGCTTCTTTAGAAATATCAAACCCATATAAATCGTAGTTAAATTTTAACCTATCTAAAAACCCGTCATAATACCCTTCGCCACAGCCAATATCTAGAATAGTTATTTTTTGACTATTAGTAAAAGTAGAGTTGATTATCTCAATCAGTTTTTCTGCAAAACAGTCATAATTTCCACTTTCAAGAAACTCTCGACGAGATAAAACCATATCTTTTGAGTCGCCTGGGTTGTCAGAGTGTTTTTTATTGACCGGCAACAAGTTCACATACCCTTGTTTTGCAATATCAAAAGAATGATTGTTTTCACAAAGGTAAGTTTTACCCACAATATTCAATTTTGATTTGCAAATTGGACAAATGAACATAATTACACCTACGAAAAAGTGGCGAAGGAATCCCTCCACCACCTACGGTGGTCCCCCTCCCTTTGACAAGGGAGGCAAAACCACAACCATTATATTTTATTTAGCAACGATATTTACAAGCTTGCCTTTAACATAAATTTCTTTAATAATGTTTTTGCCGTTAAGTTCTGCTGCAACTTTTTCGTCTGCTTTTGCGAGTGCAATTGCTTCTGCTTGTTCGATATCAGCAGGCACATTGAGTTTCGCACGGATTTTACCGTTAATCTGAACAACGATTTCAATTGTTTCGTCAATGCACTTTGCTTCATCATAAGTTGGCCATTCACCGTCAGCAGCAATCATTTTGCCGTAACCACAAGTTTCCCACATTTCTTCTGTAACGTGAGGAGCAAATGGGTTGACAAGCAATAAGAGAGCTTTAAGCTCTGCCTTGTTGATTGAGCCCTTTGTATAAATAGCGTTAAGAAGTGTCATAAGTGCTGCAATAGCAGTGTTGTACTTAAGCGCTTCAATATCTTCTGTTACTTTTTTGATTGTCTTATGGAATGAAGATGAGAGTTCTTTTGAGAATTCGTCGCCATCTACAAGAATTTCTTGTAAATTCCAGATTCTGTCAACAAATCTCTTACAGCCCTTAACTGAGTTTTCTGACCAAGGAGCTGCCTGCTCGTAGTCGCCCATAAAGAGTACGTAAGTACGAAGAACGTCAGCACCGAACACGTCAACAACTTCGTTAGGGTCAATAACGTTACCACGAGATTTACTCATCTTTACGCCGTCAGGACCAAGGATAAGACCTTGGGCAGTTCTCTTTGCATAAGGCTCTGCGCATGGTACTGCACCAATGTCATAAAGGAATTTATGCCAGAAACGAGAATAGATAAGATGGCGAGTAACATGCTCCATACCACCGTTATACCAGTCAACAGGCATCCAGTAGTTGAGCTTATCCATATCTGCAAGTGCATTGTCGTTGTGTGGGTCAATGTATCTTAAGAAATACCATGATGAACCTGCCCATTGTGGCATTGTGTCAGTTTCTCTTTTTGCATCTCCGCCACATTTTGGGCACTTGCAGTTTACATAACTTTCAATTTTTGCAAGAGGGCTTTCGCCGTCTGTACCCGGTTCAAAATTTTCAACTTCAGGAAGTCTTAATGGAAGTTCTTCATAAGGCACAGCAACCATACCGCACTTTTCACAGTGAACAATAGGAATTGGCTCGCCCCAATAACGCTGACGGTTGAATGCCCAGTCTTTCATCTTAT